>VBCJ01000138.1 GCA_005884335.1 Betaproteobacteria bacterium
TCCACGCGCTGATCGGCCCCAACGGCGCGGGCAAGACCACCTGCTTCAACCTGCTCACGCATTTTCTTTCCCCGACCCGCGGCCAGATCTTCTACAACGGGCGCGAGATCACGGGCTCAAGCCCCGCCGCGATCGCGCGGCTGGGGCTGGTCCGGTCTTTCCAGATTTCGGCGGTGTTTCCGCATCTCACGGTCCTGGAAAACGTGCGCATCGCGCTTCAACGCAAGCGGGGCCGCTCGTTCGATTTCTGGCGAACCGACCGGAGTTTGCGCGACCTGAATTCGCGCGCGCGGGAGCTCCTGGACGCGGTGGGCCTGTCGGCGTTCGAAGAGTCCATCGCGGTGGAGCTGCCCTATGGGCGCAAGCGCGCGCTTGAGATCGCGACCACGCTTGCGCTCGATCCGGAAATGATGCTCCTGGATGAACCAACGGCCGGCATGGCGCACGCGGACGTGGAGCGCATCGCAGCGCTCATCCGGCGCGTCGCTTCCGACCGCACCGTGCTCATGGTCGAGCACAACTTGAGCGTCGTCGCGAATCTTTCGGATCACATCACGGTGCTTTCGCGCGGCGAGATCATCGCCGAGGGCGACTATCGGACGGTGTCCGGTGATCCCGAAGTGATCAAGGCTTACCTGGGCTCCGAGCATGTCTGAGGCGGCGCTCCTTTCGGTCGCCGGTCTGAACGCCTGGTACGGCGAGTCGCATGTCCTCCACGGCGTCGAGTTCGAGGTGCCGCGCGGCGAGGTGGTGACGCTCCTCGGCCGGAACGGCGTCGGCAAGACCACCACCCTGAAGGCCATCATGGGCATGGTCGCCCGCCGGGAGGGCTCGATCCGCTTCGACGGCACGCAGATCATCGCGCTGCCCTCCGATCGCATCGCCCGCCTCGGCGTCGCATTCTGCCCCGAGGAGCGCGGCGTCTTTGCCAGCCTCAACGTCTACGAGAACCTGCTGCTCCCGCCCGAGGTCCGCCCCGGAGGCCTCACCGTGGAGCAGGTTTTCGAGCTGTTCCCGAACCTGAAGGAGCGCCTTGCGAGCCAGGGTACGAAGCTCTCCGGCGGCGAGCAGCAGATGCTCGCGATCGGCCGCATTCTGCGCACCGGAGCACGGCTGCTCCTGCTCGATGAGCCGACCGAAGGGCTCGCTCCGGTGATCGTTCAGCAGATCGGCCACATCATCTCGCGGCTCAAGGCGGAAGGGTTTACCATCCTCCTGGTCGAGCAGAATTTCCGATTCGCCTCGCGCGTCGCCGACCGCCATTACGTCATGGAGAGCGGCCGGATGGTGGACATGATCCCGAACGCCGAGCTAGAGTCCAACCTGGAGAAGGTTCACGAATACTTGGGCGTATAGCCCGATTTCCGATCAACCCAGAGAGAAGAGGAGCCCCATGTTTTCCAAACGCAGCATAATCGCGGCGGCGTCGCTCGCCTGCGCCGCTTCGCTCGCGCAGGCGCAGATTTCCGACGGCGTCGTCAAGATCGGCGTGCTGTCCGACATGTCCAGCCTTTACTCGGATATCGCCGGATCCGGATCGACGGTGGCGGCCCGCATGGCGGTCGAGGATTTCGGCGCCGCCCGGAAAGGCATGAAGGTGGAGATACTCTCGGCTGACCACCTGAACAAGCCCGACGTGGGTTCGAGCATCGCGCGCCAGTGGTACGACGTCGACAAGGTGGACGTCATCGTCGACGTGCCGACTTCTTCGATCGCGCTTGCGATCAACCAGATCACGCGCGAGAAAGGCAAAGCGTTCCTCGTCTCCGGCGCGGCGACCTCCGACCTCACGGGCAAAGCGTGCTCGCCGAACACCATCCACTGGACCTACGACACCTGGATGCTCGCCAACGGCACGGGCAACGCCATCGTGAAAACCGGTGGCGACACCTGGTACTTCATCACCGCAGACTACGCTTTCGGGCTGGCGCTGGAGCGCGACACCGAGGCGGTGGTGCTGAAGAACGGCGGCAAGGTGCTCGGCAAGGTGCGGCATCCGCTCAACGCGCAGGACTTCTCCTCGTTCCTGCTCCAGGCGCAGGCCTCCAAGGCCAAGATCGTGGGCCTCGCCAACGCCGGGGGCGACACCACCAACTCGATCAAGCAGGCGGCCGAATTCGGTATCGTCAAAGGTGGACAGAGCCTCGCCGGCATGCTGGTGTTCATCAGCGACATACACGGCCTGGGCCTGGACAAGGCGCAGGGGCTGATTTTCACCGAGACCTTCTACTGGGATCTGAACGACCAGACACGGGCGTTCGCCAAGCGCTTTGCCGCCGCCAACAGCGGCAAGTATCCGACCATGGTGCAGGCAGGCGTGTACTCGGCGATCACGCACTACCTCAAGGCAGTTCAGGCGGGCAAGACCGACGACGGCACCAAGGTGATCGCCAAGATGAAGGAGCTGCCGACCGAGGATCCGCTCTTCGGCAAGGGCACGGTGCGCGCCGACGGCCGAAAGCTTCATCCCGCCTATCTTGTCGAGGTGAAAAAGCCCTCGGAGTCCAAGGGCCCCTACGACTACTACAAGATCCGAGCGACCATTCCGGTGGACCAGGCGTTCCGGCCGATGAACGAGGGCGGGTGCTCGCTGGTGAAATGACGCCAAAGCGGCCGCGATAGAGCCGCTTTAGCGCCGCGCGCTGGTTGATCGTGGAAATCTTCGGGATCCCGACGCAAGCGCTGTTCGGGCAGCTGCTGATCGGGCTGATCAACGGCTCGTTCTATGCGCTGCTCTCGCTCGGCCTCGCGGTGATTTTCGGGCTGCTCAACATCATCAACTTCACCCACGGCGCCCAGTACATGATGGGCGCGTTCTGCGCCTATTTCCTGTTCACCAGGCTCGGCATCGGCTACTGGTGGGCGCTCGCGATCGCGCCGCTCGCCGTGGGTCTTGTCGGCATGGTCATCGAGCGGCTCATGCTCGCGAGGCTCTACAAGCTTGACCACCTGTACGGGCTGCTCCTCACCTTCGGGCTCGCGCTCATCATCCAGGGGCTGTTCCCCAACGAGTACGGCACCTCGGAAATTCCCTATGCGATGCCGCAGGAGCTTTCCGGCGGGCGCAATCTGGGTTTCATGTTCCTGCCGAACTACCGGGCCTGGGTCATCCTCGCATCGATCGTGATGTGCCTTGCGACGTGGTTCGTGATCGAGAAGACCCGGCTCGGCTCGTACCTGCGCGCGGCGACCGAAAACCCGGCGCTGGTGCAGGCTTTCGGCATCAACGTGCCGAGAATGATCACGCTCACCTACGGTTTCGGCGTCGCGCTCGCCGCGTTCGCGGGCGTGATGGCGGCGCCGATCTACCAGGTCAATCCGCTCATGGGGGCGGACCTGATCATCGTCGTTTTCGCGGTGGTCGTGATCGGAGGCATGGGGTCGATCATGGGCTCGATCGTGACCGGCTTTGCGCTCGGGCTGATCGAAGGCCTGACCAAGGTGTTCTATCCCGAGGCGTCGAACACGGTGATCTTCATCATCATGGCGATCGTGCTGATGATCAAGCCTGCAGGCCTCTTCGGCACGCAGCGGTGAGGGCGTTCTAGGATCATGTCGGTCGTGCACGAACTTGCGACTAGCGCCGCATCGCGCGCCGAAGGGCTTGCGCATCAGCGCATCGCCACCGTCGTGATGATCGCGTTCTTCGCGCTTGCGCCGCTCGTCGCGTATCCCGTGTTCCTCATGAAGGTGATGTGCTTCGCGCTGTTCGCCTGCGCCTTCAACCTCCTGATCGGCTACGGGGGTCTGCTGTCCTTCGGGCACGCGATGTTTCTCGGCACGGCCGGGTATGCCTCGGCGCACGCGGCCAAGGTATGGGGCTTCCCACCCGAGTTCGCGATTCTCTTCGGCACGGCGTGTTCCGCGTTGCTCGGCCTCGTCACCGGGCTGCTCGCGATCCGCCGTCAGGGCATCTACTTCGCGATGATCACGCTCGCGCTCGCGCAGATGATGTATTTTTTCTATTTGCAGGCGCCGTTTACGGGCGGCGAGGACGGCATCCAGGCCGTGCCGCGCGGCAAGCTCTTCGGCGTGCTCGATCTCAATAACGCGTGGGCGATGTATTCGCTGGTGTTCGCGGTGTTCGTCGGCGGATTTCTTCTCATCCACCGCGCCGTGCACTCCCCGTTCGGGCAGGTGCTGAAGGCGATCCGCGAAAACGAGCCGAGGGCGCTCTCGCTCGGCTACGACGTCAACCGCTACAAGCTGCTCGCTTACATGCTCTCGGCGACGCTTGCGGGCCTCGCCGGAGCGACCAAGGTGCTGGTGTTCGAGCTCGCTTCGCTCACCGACGTGCACTGGACCATGTCGGGCGAGGTGGTGCTGATGGTGCTGCTCGGGGGCCTGGGAACCGTGTTCGGGCCGGTGGTGGGCGCCCTGATCATCATCTCGATGGAGAACTACCTCGCCCAGATCGGCTCCTGGGTCACGGTCGTCCAGGGCGCGATCTTCGTGATCTGCGTGCTCACTTTCCGCCGTGGAGTGATCGGCGAGCTAGGAAGGCTGATCGGGAAGCCGCTGTAGGAATCAAGCTTCTCCCGCTCTCTACGCGGCATGTCGATTCCGGCCGGTCAGTCGGCCTGGATGCCGGCTCTCTTGATGACGGCGCCCCAGCGCGCGATCTCCGAGCGGATGTGCGCGGCGAATTCCTCCGGCGTGCTCGTCGTCGCGATCGCGCCCTCGGTATTGAGGCGCTCGCGCATTTCCGGCGACTGCATGATTCCCCGGATATCGGCGTTCAGCTTCATCACGATCTCGCGCGGCGTTCCCGCCGGGGCGACGATACCGTACCACTGCACCGCGTCGAAGCCCTTGACCCCCGATTCGGAGATGGTTGGAGTCTGCGGCAACGCGTCGACGCGCTGTAGGCTGGACACGCCCAGCGCGCGAAGCTTTCCGGCCCGGATATGGGAGATCACTGGCGGGATGCCAGTAATCGTCATCGAAACCTGACCGGCGATCAGGTCGGTGACCGAAGGGCCGGTGCCCTTGTAGGGCACGTGAACGATGTCGGCCTGGGTCTGGAGCTTGAAATACTCCATGGTGATGTGGGCCGCGCTGCCGTTTCCTCCAGAGCTGTAATAGAGCTTCCCGGGGTTTGCTCGCGCGTAGGCGACGAGTTCCGCGGCAGTGTTCGCGGGCACGGAAGGGTGCACGACGAGGACATTCGGCACATTCGCTATGAGCGTTATCGGCGCAACCGCCCGCGCCGCCGCGGTTCTCGACGATGACTTGCTGCTTCAGCGTTTCGGCGAGCTTCAGCGCGAGCGTGCGCCCGAGGATATCGTTCGAGCCGCCCGGCGGGAACGGAACGATCATGCGGACGGGTTTGGCCGGATAATTCTGCGCGAACGTGTTGCCCGCCGCCGCGAGCACGGCAAGACACAACGCGGCAACGCACGGACAGGACGAGAGCTGCATCAGCGGGCCTCCCTGGAAGTCTTTCCGGCGGGCGGGGACCCGGCCTCCAGGTCTTCGATCTCTTTCTCGCTCAGCCCCGCCTCGCCCAGCACCTCGCGCGTGTGCTGCCCGAGCTTCGGTGCAGGCCGGTAATCGCTTCTTGCGCCGGAAGCGAGCCTGTTGGGCAGGGCGATGTTCCAGATAGCGCCTTCGGTCGGGTGCGCGACTCGCTCGAACATTCCGACCTCGCGCAGGTGCGGATCATCGAGCAGGGACTCGAAAGTGTGGTAAGGCATGCAAGGCACGTCCGCGCGCTCGAGCAGCTCCAGCCACTCGCCCGTGGTCTTCGAGCGCAGCGACTGCGCACGGACTTCGAAATAGTCCCTGACGTTCTCGAACCGAGCGGCCACCGATTCGAAGCGCCGATCGGCCTTCAGCTCGGGCCGGCCCACCGCGTCGAAGAACGCAAAGGCCTGCTTGTCGGTATTGGCCGACACGCAGATGAAGCCGTCCGCGGTCGGAAGCGGGCGGGCTTCCGGCTCGAGCACGCGCGGATCGCCGGTCGCCCCGAGCGGCGGATCGAAGGTGCGCAGGTACATGTGCTCGCACATGACGAATGCCGCCATGTTCTCGAACATGGGAACCTCGATGTGCTGGCCCGCGCCGCTGCTCTTGCGTTGATACAGGGCGAGCAGGACCATCTGAACCGCGATCAGCCCGACGATGTGGTCGGCCATGACCATCGGCGTGTAGCGCGGCGTGCCCGTTGAGCGCGCGTGGCAGGCCGCGACCCCGGCCGAGCCCTGGATGATGGTGTCGTAGGCGGGCTTCGCCGCGTAGCGCCCGGACTGGCCGAAGCCCACGAGGCTGCAGTAGACGAGCTTTCCGTTCGCAGCGCGAAGCTCGTCGTAGCCGAGCCCGAGCCGCTTCAGCGCGGCGGCGCGCATGTTGACGACCAGCACGTCGGCGCCCGCGCACAAGCGCTTCAACGCCCCGCGCGCGGCGGGCTGCTTCAGGTCGAGCACGACCGAGCGTTTGTTGCGGTTCATGTGAAGGAACTTGGAGGCCATCTTCGGTGTGACCGACTTCCCTCCCAGCGTGCGCAGCAGATCGCCCTCGGGAGGTTCGATCTTGACGACGTCCGCCCCGTAGTCTGCGAAGAATTGCGTCGCCACCGGACCCATGACCACCGAAGTCAGATCGAGGACCCGGATTCCCTGCAGCGCCCCGCCGCTCATCTGGGCTCAAACTCCAGCTCGGCCTCGATCGCGAGATCGCCCTCGGCATCCAGCGCCCACATGCGCGCCTTGTTTTCGGCCGCGAGCGGCTTGCCGCAGACGGTGATCGGCCGGTTGACGAAGAGCGCCTTGACGTTTCTGGACGAAGACGATCTCAGCTCCCTGCCGCTTTTCGACGTCGCGAGCTCCCACAACAGCAGCGTCATCAGGCCGCCGTTCATGACCAGGTCCGGGTAGCCTTCCCTGTCGCGCACGTAATCGGCGTCGTAGTGGATGCGGTGAGAATTGAACGTCACCGCGGAATAGCGAAACAGCAGGACGCTGTCCGGGACGATCGAGCGCGTCCATTCGGCCGAGTCGGCGCCGGGCGCGGGCGCCGCCTCTGGTTTCGGCGCGCCCGGCTTCGGCTCCTCGCGATAGACGATGTCGTGCTCCTCGACCACGGCAAGCCCCCGCGGCCCGGATATTTCGTGGCGCACGGTCACGAAGCACATCTTGCCCGAACGTCCCTGCTTGGGCTCGATGCGCGCGATGCGCGAGAGCCGGTTGACTTCGTCGCCGATGCGCAGCACGTCGTGGAACCCCACGCGCCTGCCCGCGAACATGCGTCTGGGCAGGGGGACGGGCGGAATGAACTGCCCCTTGTGCGGATGGCCGTCGGGCCCGAGCAGGGACTGCCGCTCCTCCGGGGTGAACAGGACGACGTACCAGCCTTTGGGGATCACATCGCCGCGCCGGTACGGCCTGAGCGGGACATCGAGCAGGGCGGCCAGGCGCTTGATAGCGGCGAGCGACACTTCGTCGCTTGCCTGCTGCTGTCTGCCTATCCATTCCTGGAGGGTATCGGCCATGGCGTTACCGGAAATTCAGCGGGGCGTCCTATTGGGCAAGACGCCATTCTGCTCCCTTGTCGTCGATCAATCACGGCAATGCCGGCGCCGCGACTTTTCGTGCCGCCCTGTCAGATAATTTTCTGGGCGGCAAGCCGGTCGAGTTCGCCGTTGCCGAGCCCCAGGAGGGAGCCCAGCACCTCGCGCGTATGCTCGCCGAGCCGTGGCGGCGGGACCGTATATTCGACCGGCGTTTCCGAAAATCGCATCGGGCTGGCGATTCCGGGCAGCGTCCCCGAGAGCGGGTGCGGCATGTCGATCTTCAGCCCGCGGTGCTGCACCTGCGGATTCTCGAAGACCTCGCGGTAGTTGTTGATCGGACCGCAGGGCACGTTGGCCGCTTCGAGCCGCTCGATCCAGTCCTTGCTCGCGCGCCGCTTCATGATTTCGCGCACAAGGCGAGAATCACGTGGCCGTCGGCGGTCGGGAACACCTCGTACGGAAGCAGGTTGGCGTGCGCGTTGCCGTAGCGCCCGGGCACCTTGCCCGAGGTGAAATAATTGAAGATCTGATTCGCCCCGAAGGCGACGATGGTGTCGAGCAGCGCCACGTCGATGTACTGCCCCTTGCCGGCGCGCTCGCGATGCGCGATCGCCGCGGTGATCGCCAGCGCGGCGTACATCCCCGTGAGGACATCGGTAATGGCGATGCCCACTTTCTGCGGGCCGCCCCCCGGAAGGTCGTCGCGTTCTCCGGTGATGCTCATGAGGCCGCCCATGCCCTGGAAGATGAAGTCGTAGCCAGGGCGCTGCGCATACGGACCGGTCTGGCCGAACCCGGTCACCGAGCAATACACGATCTTCGGGTGGATCTTTTTCAGGTCCTCGTACGCGAGCCCGTACTTGGCCAGCCCGCCGACTTTGTAGTTTTCGATCACCACGTCGGATTTCAGGGCGAGTTCGCGCGCGATGCGCTGGCCCTCGGGTCTCGAGATGTCGAGCGTCACCGATTTCTTTCCGCGGTTGACCGACAGGAAGTAAGCGGTCTCGCGCGTGTCCTTTCCGTCCTTGTCCTTGAGGAAAGGCGGACCCCAGCTGCGCGTGTCGTCGCCCGAGCCCGGCCGCTCCACTTTGATGACCTCCGCGCCGAGGTCGGCGAGGTTCTGCGATGCCCAGGGCCCGGCGAGAACGCGGGAGAGATCGAGGACTCGAATATGAGAGAGCGGGCGCGGCATGGCCGGAGCGATCGGGGACCGGCGGATTATATCGGCAGCACGGAGAGCCGGGGCGGTATGCGCCATGGCTTATAATCCGCCTGTATTTTTCGCAAGAGGCGGTGAATGAAAATCCTGGTTGCGGTCAAGCGCGTCGTCGATTTCAACGTCAAGGTGCGCGTCAGGGCCGACGGCTCGGGTGTCGAAACTGCCAACGTCAAGATGTCGATGAATCCCTTCGACGAGATCGCGGTCGAGGAATCAATACGCTTGAAGGAAGCCGGGATCGCGACCGAGATCGTCGTGGTATCGTGCGGAGTGCAGGCTTGCCAGGAGACATTGCGCACGGCGCTCGCCCTCGGCGCCGACCGGGCGATCCTCGTCGAGACCGAGGTGGAGCTGCAGCCGCTCGCGGTGGCCAAGCTCCTGCGCGCGATCGTGCAGAAGGAAAGCCCGCAGCTCGTCATCCTCGGCAAGCAGGCAATCGACGACGACTGCAACCAAACGGGCCAGATGCTCGCGGCGCTGCTCGGCTGGTCACAGGGAACCTTCGCTTCGAAGGTAAAAATCTCGGACCGCAAGGCCGAGGTGACGCGCGAGGTGGACGGAGGACTCGAAACGATCTCGATCACGATGCCCGCCGTGGTGACGACCGATCTGCGCCTGAACGAGCCGCGCTATGTCACGCTCCCCAACATCATGAAGGCGAAGAAGAAACACATGGAAGTGCTGAAACCCGACGCGCTCGGCGTGGACGTCACCCCGCGGCTCAAGACCTTGAAAGTGGAGGAGCCGCCCAAGCGCAAGGCGGGGGCCAGAGTGCACGACGCCAGGGCGCTGGTTGCGAAGCTCCGCAACGAAGCCAAGGTGATTGCATGAGCGTGCTCGTCGTCGCCGAGCACGACAACCAGTCGGTCAGATCGGCGACGCTCAATACCGTCGCTGCCGCGGCGAAGATCGGGGGCGAACTCGTCGTCCTTGTCGCCGGCTCGAGCTGCGGCGCGGCAGCAAAGGCCGCCGCGGCGATCCCGGGCGTCAAGAAAGTCCTGGTGGCTGACGCACCGCACTACAAGGACCCGCTTGCGGAGAACCTCGCCCCGCTGGTCGTGGATCTTTCCGGAGCCTACACGCACGTCCTTCTGCCCGCGAATTCCTTCGGCAAGAATCTCGCGCCGCGCCTCGCGGCGCTGCTCGATGTCGCGCAGATCTCCGACATCGTCTCGGTCGTGAGCGCCGACACTTTCGTTCGCCCGATCTATGCCGGCAATGCTCTTGCGACCGTGCAATCGAAGGACAAGATCAAGATCATCACCGTGCGAACGACGGGTTTCGACGCGGTTTCCGCAAACGGCGGCTCGGGCGCGGTCGAAACCCTGCAGGCGGGCGCGGATGCGGGCCTGTCATCGCTCGTCGGCCGCGCGCTCACCAAGTCCGAGCGTCCCGAGCTGACTTCCGCGCGTGTGGTGGTCTCCGGAGGACGCGGCATGGGCTCGGGGGACAACTTCAAGGTCCTGGAACCGCTCGCCGACAAGCTGGGCGCGGCGATGGGGGCTTCGCGTGCGGCGGTGGACGCGGGATTCGTGCCGAACGACTGGCAGGTCGGGCAGACCGGCAAGATCGTCGCGCCGGAGCTCTACATCGCCGTGGGCATCTCGGGCGCGATCCAGCACCTCGCGGGCATGAAGGACAGCCGCGTCATCGTCGCCATCAACAAGGACGAGGAAGCGCCGATATTCCAGGTGGCAGACTACGGGATCGTCGGGGACCTGTTCCAGATCGTTCCGGAATTGGTGAAAGAGCTGGGATAAACGGCTTTGCAGAGGCACCTATGAGCGAATACAAAGCACCGCTGCGCGACATGCACTTCGTGCTGCAGGAATTGGCCGGACTGGCCGAGATCGCGAAGCTGCCCGGCTGCGAGGAGATCAACGCCGAGCTCGTCGATCAGATTCTCGAGGAGAGCGCGAAGTTCGCAAGCGGCGTCCTCTCGCCGCTCAACAAGCCTGCCGACAAGGAGGGCTCGAAGTGGGACAAGGGCAGCGTCACCACTCCCAAGGGCTTCAAGGAGGCGTACCGGCAGTTCGTGGAAGGCGGCTGGAACGCGCTGCAGGCGCCCGCCGAGCACGGCGGGCAGGGGCTCCCGAAGATCGTCTCGACGCCCGTCGTCGAGATGTGGAAGTCGGCCAACCTCTCTTTCTCGCTTGTTACGATGCTCACCGCAGGCGCGGTCGAGGCATTGATCCTGCGCGGCACCGAGCAACAGAAAGAGCAATACCTGCCGAAGATGATCGAGGGCAGCTGGACCGGCACCATGAACCTCACCGAGCCGCAGGCGGGCTCCGATCTTGGACTGGTGCGGACCCGCGCAGTCCGCGAAGGAGATCATTACCGCGTCTCGGGACAGAAAATCTTCATCACTTACGGCGAGCACGATCTGGCCGAGAACATCGTCCACCTCGTGCTCGGGCGCGTCGAGGGCGCACCCGAGGGCGTTCGCGGCATCTCGCTGTTCCTCGTGCCGAAGTTCCTGGTGAACGCCGACGGCTCGCTCGGGCAGAGGAACGAGGTGCAGTGCGCCTCGATCGAGCACAAGCTCGGCATTCACGCGAGCCCGACCGCCGTGCTCGTATACGAAAACGCAGTCGGTTACCTGGTGGGCGAGGAGAACCGCGGCCTCGAGTACATGTTCATCATGATGAATCTCGCGCGATTCGCGGTGGGCATGGAAGGCCTCGCGATCGCCGAGCGCGCCTACCAGCAGGCGCTTGCGTACGCCAAAGAGCGCGTCCAGAGCCGCGATGTCGCGGGCGGCGGCAAGGCGGTGACCATCATCCACCACCCCGACGTGCGCCGCATGCTGATGAGCATGAAGTCGCAGACCGAGGCGATGCGCGCGCTGGGCTACGTGGTCGCGGCCGCGGTGGACAAGTCGCTGAGGCACCCCGACAAGGACGAGCGCGCGCGCAACCAGGCTTTCGTCGATCTCATGATCCCGATCGTGAAGGGCTGGTTCACCGAGACCGGCATCGAGGTGGCGTCCACGGGCATCCAGGTGCACGGCGGCATGGGCTTCATCGAGGAGACCGGCGCGGCCCAGCACCTGCGCGACGCGAGGATCACGACGATCTACGAAGGCACGACCGGCATCCAGGCGAACGACCTCATCGGCCGCAAGATCGCGCGCGAAGGCGGCGCGACCGCGAAGCAGGTGATCACGGTGATGCGCGCGGTCGAGGCTGACCTCGGCAAGGCGGCGGGGGAGGACATGGCGGCGACCCGCGAGGCCTTTTCCGCGGCGCTGACCGCGGCCGAGGACTGCGTCTCCTGGATGGTCATCACCTACGGCAGCGACATCAAGGCGGCGCACGCGGGCGCCGTCCCGTTCCTGAAACTCATGGGCATCGTCTGCGGCGGCTGGCAAATGGCGCGCGCCGCGCTCGTCGCCAGGCAGCGGCTCTCGGAAGGCAAGGGCGACAAGTCCTTCTACGAGGCGAAAATCAAGACCGCGCGCTTCTACGCCGATCACGTGCTGACTCAGGCGCCGGCGCTGCGAAACACGATCGTCCACGGCGCGGCGGGGGTGATGGCGCTGGCGGAGGAGCAGTTTTGAGCACTCATCGCGCGCGCGCACGCGAGCGCATGGGCTTGCTTTGAAGCATGGCCGCCGAACCGCAAACCCTCGGTCGCTACCAACTCGAGCGGGTCCTCGGCAAGGGGGCGATGGGCATCGTCTACGAGGCGCTCGATCCCAAGCTTCACCGCAAGGTCGCGATCAAAACCATTCTGATCAGCCAGCTCGACGAGGAGACCGCCAAGGATTTCTCGATGCGGTTCGTGCGCGAGGCGCACGCCGTGGCCCGCCTCAATCACCCGAACATCGTCCAGGTCTACGACTTCGGCGAAGAAGGCGACATCGCCTACCTCGTCATGGAGTTCATCCGCGGCAACGAGCTGAAGTCCACCCTCACCACGGGCCAGCTGTTCGACCGGAAGGAATGCGTGCGCATCATGTGCGAGCTGCTGGATGCGCTCGATTTTGCGCACGAAGCGGGGGTCGTCCACCGCGACATCAAGCCCGCCAACGTGATGCTCGACAACCAGGGCCGGACCAAGCTGACTGATTTCGGCGTGGCGCGCGTCACCGATGCCGACCGCACCAGCGCGGAGCGCACGCAGGCCGGCACGATGGTCGGCACCCCCGCCTACATGTCGCCCGAGCAAATCCAGGGGCTACGCATCGACCGGCGCACCGATATTTTCTCGGCGGGCATCATCCTGTACCAGTTTTTGACGGGCCAGAAGCCGTTTTCGGGGGAGGGCGCCTGGACGGTCGCGAAGAAGATCATCCAGGACGATCCCCCGATACCGTCGTCGATCAACATGGCGCTGTCGCCGGAGTTCGACCGGGTGGTGGCCAAGGCGCTGGCGAAGCATCCCGACCAGCGCTTTGCGACCGCGCGCGAATTCGCGCACGCGCTCAAGCGCGCCGCGGAAGGGAAGCCCGCGATACCGGAGGCCGAACCCACCGTCGTCGTCCCGCGCGAGCCCCGCGTACCGCACGCCACCCATGCTCCGGAGGCGCTGAGATCCGGGGAAATGGAGCTGGAGTTCTGGCGCTCGATCAAGGACAGCGACGACCCGAACGACTTCGAGCTCTATGTGCGGCAGTTTCCGCAAGGGGTGTATGCGTCGCTCGCGGCACGCAAGGCCGCCAAGCTGCGGAGCGGCTTACCTGCCGACGACAGCGGCACCCGCACCATGGCGGGAGCCGACAGGACGCGGCTTCAGAGGAGTGTCCCACGCGCCGAAGCGGAGGAGAGTGCGCGAGCGGCGGTCGACAAGACCATCAAGCTCGCAGATGCGCCGTCGGCGGAACCCGCGCGAGCGGGGAAGCGGCGCTCGCTGCTCGTACCAGTGGTACTTGGAGTGCTTGTGGCGGCCGGTGCCGTCACATATTTCGTCGTAGTGAAGCCGAGCCAGCAATCGACTGCTCAGAAGATCGAGGCGGAGGCAAAGGCGAGGCGCGATGCCGCCGAAGCGGCAAAGGCGGAGGCGCAAGCGAAGCGCGATGCCGAGGCGAAGGCGCAGCGCGATGCTCAGGCGAAGCGCGACGCCGAAGCGCAGGCGAAACGCGAGGCCGAAGCGCAGGCGCAACGCGAGGCGGAGGCGCAAGCGAAGCGCGATGCCGAGGCGAAGGCGCAGCGCGAGGCCAAGGTGCAGGCACAACGCGACGCCGAGAGCAAAGCAAAGCTGGCTGCTGAGACATCACTCTGGGACTCGGTCAAGTCGAGCCGCAAACCCGCCGACGTTCAGAAATACCTCAAGCGCTACCCGAACGGTCAGTATGCGGAACCGGCGCGCCAGCGCATGCTTGAATTGGAGAGCGCCCGGTTGGAGGAGGCCGCCAAGAAGCAGAAAGAAGGGGAAAAGAAGAAGCCTGCGATCATCGTCCCGCCGACGTTCTAGCGGCGAATCAGAACCGGTAGCCGAGCCTGACCCCGAGGCTGGTGATTTTTTCGGTGACCGTGTACCCGGCCGTGGTGACGACCCCGAAATTGTACTTGTATTGCTGGTATCTCAAATCGGCAGTCACGCCCAAAGCCGGGGTGATCGGGTACGTATAGGCTCCCCCGAGGCTGAAACCGAAAGTGGTGTCGGCGGTATTGTTGAAGCCGCTGTCGTCCTTCCACTTGCCCTTCATCCCGGCGATGGCGACGCTCCCGCTGAACTGCCCGTGCAGGGCGGGAACCCCTGCACCCGCGCCGACGAAAATCCCCTGGCTGTCGAACTTGTCCTTGGAAAAACCAAAGGGCGGGCTGGGTGCGTTGAGTACGGTGTTGCTTGAGATGAACCCGCCAAAACCCGAGACGCTCGCACCCTGGGCAAAAGGATGGCTGTAGCCAGCCGTCAGGGTGTAAGTATCGTGCGAAAAATCCTGCTTCTGGCTGGCTACCGAATCCCACAAGTCGTGCGTGGCGCTGAGGCTCTGCGACGCCGCCAAGTCGACATAGATTCCCTTGGGCGATGACCAAGTCAACCCGATATTCACGGCAGTGTAGCTGGACTTCGCTGTCTTGTTGCTGTAGTTGAGGCCGCCACCGAAGTTCGGAGCATTCTGGTCAAATGAAATCTTATACGTTGTCGGTGCGAGCCCGCCGTAAACGCGGAACGCGCTCTGCGCCTGAACTGCTGCGGGACAAAGGGCCAAGACCCAAAGCAATGACCACAACTCGATACGGCGAGTTTTCATGGCGGTGACCTCCCTCTGTCTCAATTGTGTCAGTTTTCGCCGGAAATTGGAATCAGCGACTCAGGCAGAGAAAGAGGAGTTAGGAATGTCGCTCCGCCTCGGGCTCCGTAACATTTCTTCACAGCTATCGGGCGATCGTTCCGGATATCATCTACGTATCCACCCGAGACGGAGCCGAGAATGGAAATTTTCTTGTCGAGACCGGGACGGGCCGCCGCCTTTCTCGCAGTTCTCGTCGTGTGCGTTTCCTCGGCGCATGCGCAGGAGCGCCGCAGGGTCGAGAGGCGGGAGATCCAGCGCGAGCGTTTTCACACCGATCACTGGGTGTTCGACCACCGCTTCAACCACAACCACTACTATCCCCAATTCGGGTATTCGGTCCCGGTGCTGCCGGGGGGCCACATCGCGTTGACGTTTCGCGGCAATCCGTTTTTCTTTCATTCGGGCGTGTGGTATCGCCGCGGGGGCTCGGGATTCGTCGTCGTCAGGCCGCCCGTCGGGATCATCGTGCCGATCCTCCCGCCCGCGTATTCGACGGTGGTGGTGCAAGGCGTCCCTTATTACTATGCGAACGACGCGTATTACATGGAGGCTCCCGGCGGGTATGCCGTGGCTGAGCCGCCCGCGGGTGTGGACGAGGCTGCGGCGGCTCCTGCGGCCTCGCCTCCTCAGGCCGGGCCGAGCGGTGCGCCGTCTGCGAGCGCTACTTGGTATTACTGCGAATCGTCGAAGACCTACTACCCTTACGTCTCTGAATGCAAGGAAGGATGGCGCGCAGTGCCGGCTACCCCGCCGCAGGCACGCTAGGTTCAAGCACCCAAGAGTGCGCATCGATGAGCCGCTCCAGAGCGTCGCTCGCGCGCTCGAGAGCGCGCGCATCGGCGAGCAGCCTAAGGTCGTGATGCGTGGCGAGCACGATCCCGAACAGCTCGAAGGTGAGCTGCCAGGGATCGGTCTGAGGGTTGAGATGCCCCTCGTCGATGGCAAGGCGAATCGCCTTGGCGATGGCACCGCGCAGCTCGCGCTGCCCCGCGACGAGCAGATCGCGCACGGCGCCGGGACGATCGTCGTATTCGGCCGAAGCGGCGAGCATAAGGCAGCCGCCCGGGAGATCGTCATTGCTTTCGAGCCACACGAGCCAGTTCGAGAACAGGGTCCTGAGGCGCGGCAAGCCTTGGGGCTGTTCCAGTGCAGGAGATATCACCTGCTCGAGAAAGAGTTCTTGCGCCCGCTTGAGGGTGCGGATTTGCAGGTCTTCCTTGGAGCCGAAGTGGGCGAAGAGACCGCTCTTGGACATGTCCAGCCGATCCGCGAGTGAGCCGATGCTCAACCCCTCCAACCCGACTTGACTTGCCAAGGCCACCGCCTCGTTGAGGATCAAAGTGCGCGTCTGTTCGCCTTTTCGCATCGGGACACGATAGTACGAACGTTCGTTATCTGCAACTATTTCTTTTTCTTTCGAGGAGTTAAAGAGGATCCGGGCTACATGTTCGGGTAGTTCGGTCCGCCTCCGCCCTGTGGCGCAACCCAGACGATGTTCTGGGTCGGGTCCTTGATGTCGCAGGTCTTGCAGTGGACGCAGTTCTGCGCGTTGATCTGGAGACGGTCGGTGCCGTCGCCGTTTTTCACGAATTCGTACACGCCCGCCGGGCAGTAGCGGCTTTCGGGGCCTGCGTATTTCGCGAGGTTCAAGGCAACGGGGACGCTCGGGTCCTTGAGAACGAGGTGGCAGGGCTGGTTCTCCTCGTGGTTCGTATTGGAGATGAATACCGAGGAGAGGCGGTCGAACGTGAGCTTTCCGTCGGCCTTCGGATAGTCGATGGGCTCGCACTCCGACGCGGGCCTGAGGCATTCGTGGTCGGCGTGGCCGTGGTGCAACGTCCAGGGAAATTTTCCGCCGAGCAGGGTCTGCTCGACTCCGACCATCACGGTCCCGGAGTAGAGTCCCTTGGACATCCACTGCTTGAAGTTGCGCGCGCGGTACAGCTCGTCGAAGAGCCACGATTCTTGGAACGCCGCCCCGTAAGCGTCGAGCTCGTCTGCGGATCGTCCCGCCCGCAGCGCGACAAACGCGGCCTCCGCTGCGAGCATGCCGGACTTGATCGCCGCGTGGCTGCCTTTTATTCGCGAGGCGTTGAGGAATCCCGCTTCGTCGCCGACAAGGCAGCCGCCCGGAAACGTGAGCTTAGGCAACGACATCAGGCCGCCGGCGGCGATGGCGCGCGCGCCGTAGGCGATGCGCTTGCCGCCTTCGAAGAACGTGCGGATGCTCGGATGGGTCTTGTAGCGCTGGAATTCCTCGTACGGATCGAGGTAAGGGTTGGTGTAGGCGAGTCCGACGACAAAGCCCACCGACACGAGTCTGTCTTCCATGTGATAGAGGAACGACCCGCCGTAGGTGCCCGCGTCCAGGGGCCAGCCGGCCGAGTGAATGACGAGTCCCGCCTGGTGCTTTTTCGGTTCGATCTCCCAGAGTTCCTTCAGACCGATGCCGTATACCTGCGGATCCGAGTTCGCGTTCAGGCGATAACGCTCCATCAGCTGCCTGCCCAGATGCCCGCGGCAGCCCTCGGCGAAAAAGACGTACTTGCCGTGCAGCTCGATCCCCGGCTGATACTGGTCGGTCGGCCGGCCGTCGCGTCCCACGCCCATGTCGCCGGTGGCGACGCCGCGAACGCCGCCTGGGTCGTCGTAGAGCACTTCCGCGGCGGCAAAGCCGGGGTAGATCTCGACGCCCAGCGCTTCGGCTTGCTGCCCGAGCCAGCGGCACACGTTGCCGAGGCTGACGACGTAGTTGCCGTGATTCCTGAAGCATTCGGGAAGGAGAAAACCCGGCACGCGGAGCGAGCCGGACTGGGTGAGAAAAAGGAAGCGGTCCTCGCTCACCGGGGTCTTGAGCGGGGCCCCGAGGGCCTTCCAGTCGGGGAAGAGCTCCCCGAGCGCGCGCGGATCCATCACGGCGCCTGAGAGGATGTGTGCGCCGATCTCCGAGCCCTTCTCGATCACGCACACGCCCAGTTCGACCGCCTCCTGCGCCGCGAGCTGCTTCAGCCGGATCGCCGCGGCGAGTCCGGCCGGTCCCCCGCCGACCACGACCACATCGAACTGCATCGATTCGCGTGCCATGCTTCTCCGATCCGGATCAAAGCGTGATCTGCCGCAAATTATAATGTCCAATTCCGAGGCGAGAGGAGACCGCCATGGCCGACACACCGCTCTGGAAGCCCAGTCCCGAGCGCATAGAAGAAGCGAACCTCACGCGTTTCGCGCGCCAGGCGATCCGTGACTGGAAGCTCGGGTTCAACGACTATCCGGCCTTCTACCGTTGGACGATCGAGCACCCCGAGCAGTTTTGGGATTCGCTGTGGAAGTTCGCGAGCGTGCGCGCGAGCGCGAAGGGCGCACGGGTTCTCGTGAACGGCGAGCGGATGCCGGGCGCCCGCTGGTATCCGGAGGCGCGGCTCAACTTCGCCGAAAACCTGCTGCGGCGGCGCGACGCCTCCATGGCGATGGTGTTCTGGGGCGAAGACAGGGTAAGGCGACGCCTCACGCATCGCGAGTTGTACGAGCAGGTTTCGCGAGTCGCGCAGGGACTGCGGGCCCTGGGCGTCACACCCGGCGACCGGGTGGCCGCTTATCTACCCAACCTGCCCGAGGCGATCTCGGCGATGCTCGCCGCGACGAGCATCGGCGCGACTTTCTCGACATGTTCCCCTGATTTCGGGGTGCGGGGCGTGCTCGATCGCTTCGGCCAGATCGCCCCCGCGGTGCTCTTCGCGGCTGACGGCTACTTCTACAACGGAAAGAAAATCGACTCGCTCGAGAAGGTGCGAGAAATCGCTGCAAGCCTGCCGAGCCTGAAGCGCGTCGTCGTCGTTCCCTACGTGAGCGATCGGCCGGACGTTTCCGCGATTCCGGGCGCGCGGCGTCTGGAGGACTTCATCGCCGGTCGGCCCGCGACCGACGTTCGCTTCGAGCAGCTGCCGTTCGACCATCCGCTGTACATCCTGTTTTCCTCAGGGACGACCGGGGTGCCCAAGTGCATCGTGCATGGGGCCGGCGGCGCGCTGCTCAAGCACGTCTGTGAGCAGCAACTGCATTGCGACGTGAAGCCCGGGGATCGGCTGTTCTACTTCACCACGCTCGGCTGGATGATGTGGAACTGGCTCGCCACGGCGCTCGCTTCTGGCGCGACGCTGCTGCTCTATGACGGCTCCCCCTTCGTGGGGAAGGGCAACATCCTTTTCGATTATGCCGATGCCGAGGGAATGACGCATTTCGGCACGTCCGCGAAGTTCATCGACGCGCTCCTCAAGGCGGGCGTGGAGCCGGCGAAAACGCACCGGCTCGAGCACGTGCGCACCGTGCTTTCGACAGGCTCCCCGCTCGCCCCCGAGGGTTTCGACTACGTCTACAGGGCGATCAAGCGCGACGTATGTCTATCCTCGATCTCGGGCGGCACCGATATCTGCGGATGTTTCGTCCTCGGCAACCCGATCCTTCCGGTGTGGCGCGGCGAAATCCAGTGCTGCGCCCTGGGTCTCAAGGTCGAGGTGTTCGACGAAAGCGCTCGCTCGGTGAAACAGCAAAAGGGCGAGCTCGTCTGTACGCGCCCGTTTCCGTCGCTGCCGGTCGGATTCTGGAACGACCCTGACGGAACGAAATACCGGGCCGCCTACTTCGAGAGGTTTCCCGGGGTCTGGACCCACGGCGACTGGTGCGAGATCACCGCTCACGAAGGCATGATCATCTACGGCAGATCGGATGCAGTGCTCAACCCGGGCGGCGTGCGCATCGGCACGGCGGAGATCTACCGCCAGGTCGAGCAGCTGGAGGAGGTGGTTGAGTCGCTCGTGATCGGCCAGACCTGGCCGCCGGGGGAGATCGGCGATGTGCGCGTGGTGCTCTTCGTGAAGCTCCGCGAGGGACTTACCCTCGAAGACGAGCTGGTTGCAAAGATCAAGAACCAGATTCGCACCCATGCCACTCCGCGGCACGTACCGGCGAAAGTCGTGCAGGTGCCCGATATTCCGCGTACCAAGTCGAACAAGATCGTCGAGCTCGCCGTGCGCGACGTGGTGCACGGGCGACCGGTGACGAACCTCGAGGCGCTCGCGAATCCCGAGGCGCTCGCGCATTTCCGGAATCGGCCGGAGCTCGCTTAAGATCTAGAGCGCCGAGTAGAGCTGCTTCTTCACCTGACGGTAGCGCGCGGCGATCACCGCCTCGTCGGGATGGCGGCCGTCGCGCACGATCCATTTGCCTCCGACCATCACATGCTTGACCATCTGCCCGTCGCCCGCGAAAAGCAAGGCGTCGAGGAGACCGTCGCCATTTCGGCCGACCAGGTTGATGTGCTCGGGATTGAGGACGACGAGATCCGCGCGCATGCCCGGTGCGATCGCACCCATCGGGCGCGCGAGCGCCTGGGCGCCGCCCGCGGCGGCTTCGCGCCACAGCGTCGCGCCTACCGAAGGCTGCACGGGCGAGGCGGCGATATTGCGTCGGCGTGCCACCAGGCGCTGCACGTATTCCAGCCAGCGCAGCTCCTCGACCGGGGTCTGGGAGACGTGGCTGTCCCCGCCGATGCCCCATCGCCCGCGCTTTTCGCGAAAGCGGGAGAAGGGGAAGATGCCGTCGCCAAGATTGCCTTCCGTGGTCGGGCACAGGCCGACCACGGCGCCGCTCGCGGAGAGCTTCTCCGCCTCGCTTTGGGAAATGTGGGTGCAGTGCGCGAGACACCAGCGCGAATCGACCGGCATGTTGGAGAGCAGCCATTCCACCGGGCGTTGCTCGCTCCAGGTGAGGCAGTCGTTCACTTCCTTGATCTGCTCGGCGAGGTGGATGTGGATCGGAGCCTTGCGGTCGACGGCGGAAAGACCGTCTAAGAGGTCCTTCAGCATGGCCGGGCTCACCGCGCGCAGGCTGTGCGGCGCGACACCGAAGCG
>VBCJ01000139.1 GCA_005884335.1 Betaproteobacteria bacterium
CCCTACGATCCCGACGGGGCGAAGCAGCTCCTCGCCGAAGCGGGATATCCCGACGGATTCGCGATGACGCTTTCCGCGACCAACAACCGCTACGTCAACGACGAGCAGATCGCGCAGGCCGTGGCGCAGATGCTCGCGCGCGTCGGCGTCCGCGCGCGCGTCGAGGTGTTCCCGATCAATGCCTATCTGCCGAAAGCACGCAAGCACGAATTCGCCTTCGCCATGCTCGGTTGGGGCTCGTTCTCGGGAGACCTCGCGTTGCGCACACTCGTTGCCACTCCGAACCCCGAAAGAGGGTTCGGAGCGTGGAATTGGTCGGGCTACTCCAACCCGAAGGTGGACGAGCTGCTGGAGCGAGGCTTCGCCAGCGTCGACGAAAAGCGCCGCGAGGCGCTCGCACGCGAGGCGATGCGGCTTGCCATGCGGGACTACGCCGTGATTCCGTTGCACCATCAGATCGCCACCTGGGCGATGCGAAAACCGCTATGTTTTCTCACATCGTTCACCGCGTACTGCAGAGTTTCGGCGTGCTCGCAGTGATGTCGCTGCTGGTGTTCGCCGCCGTATACGCCGTCGGCAACCCGATGGACATCCTGGTCAACCCGCAGTCCGACCAAGATGAGATCGCGCGCGCCACCGCCGCGCTGGGCCTCGACCGGCCGCTCCTCGAGCAGTACTTCATCTTCATCAAGCACGCCTCGACCGGAGACCTCGGAAAATCCTTCGCCTTCAACGTGCCGGCGGTCGGCCTGATCCTCGAGCGCATGCCCGCGACGCTCGAGCTGGCGACCGCGGCGATGCTGATCGCGGTGCTGCTCGGAATCCCACTCGGGCTCTGGGCGGGCCTGAAGCCCCGATCGGCCGCCGGCAGGACCATCATGGCGGGCTCGATCCTCGGGTTCTCGCTTCCGACCTTCTGGGTAGGGCTCATGCTCATCATGGTGTTCTCGGTCTGGCTCGGCTGGCTGCCGACGTCGGGCCGCGGACCGACCACGAATCTCATCGGGATCCCGGTGAGCTTTCTCACGCTCGAGGGCCTGCGCCACCTCGCCCTGCCTGCCGCGAACCTGGCGCTGTTCAATCTGTCCCTCCTCATCCGGCTGACCCGCTCGGGAACGCGCGAAGCCTTGCAGCAGGACTACGTGCGGTTCGCGCGCGCCAAGGGCCTGAGCGAGACGCGCATCGTCGGCGTCCACGTGCTCAGAAACGTGCTCGTTCCCGTCGTCACGGTTGCGGGCGTGGAGTTCGGCTCGGTGATCGCGTTCGCCGTCGTCACCGAGTCGATATTCGCGTGGCCCGGAATGGGGAAGCTCCTGATCGATTCGATCAACGTGCTCGACCGGCCGGTGATCGTCGGCTATCTGTGCATCGTCGTGACGCTGTTCGTTGCTATCAACCTTTTCGTCGACCTCGCCTATTCGTGGCTCGATCCGCGGGTGCGTCCCGGGGAAGCAAGGTGACGCCCGCCCGGCGAATCGCCGCCGAGTTCGCGACGAGCCGCATCGCGCTCGCGGGCCTCGCGCTGCTTGCGCTCGTGCTGCTCGCGGCTGCGCTTGCACCGTGGATCTCGCCGCAGGATCCCTACGATCTGGCGCGGCTCGACCTGCTCGACTCGCGCCTGCCGCCGCTCGCGCGCTCGGCCGCGGGCACGCTCTATTGGCTGGGCACGGACGACCAGGGCCGCGACATGCTGTCTGCCATCCTCTACGGCCTTCGCACCAGCGTCGCCGTCGGCTTCGCAAGCACGGCGCTCGGGCTCGCGATCGGCGTGAGCCTGGGCCTCGCGGCGGCCTGGCTCGGCGGCTGGCTCGACGCGCTCCTCATGCGCCTCGCCGATCTCCAGCTCTCGTTCCCTTCGATCCTCATCGCGCTCGTCCTGCTCGCCGTGCTCGGGCAAGGCCTGGACAAGATCGTCGTCGCGCTCGTCGCGGTTCAATGGGCGTACTACGCCCGGACCGCGCGCGCCGCCGCGCTCGTCGAGCGAAGGAAGGAATATATCGACGCCGCGATCGCTCTCGCGCTTTCGAACGCGCGCATCATTTTTCGTCACTTGCTGCCGAACTGCCTGCCGCCGCTCCTCGTGCTCGCAACGGTCCAGGTCGCCGCTGCGATCACGCTCGAAGCCACCCTCTCCTTCCTCGGCCTCGGGCTGCCGATCACCCAGCCTTCGCTCGGCCTGCTGATCTCGAACGGCTTCAACTACCTGCTCTCGGGCCACTACTGGATCAGCGTCTTCCCCGGAATCGCCCTGGTCCTCGCCGTCGTCAGCATCAACCTGGTCGCGGACCGCCTGCGCGACGTCCTGGATCCGCACGAACGACATCGATGAGTCTTATACTGTCGCTCGAAACATTCAGAGGAAGAAGCATGAACGCACTCAGGAAAATCGCGACCGCCACAGCGCTTTTTGCCACAGCCGGCGCGAGCCTCGCGCAAGGACTTAAAGCCCTGGAGCTGATCGCATTCGGCGGCGGCGGCAACTGGCCGGTCTGGGCGGCGCAGGAGAAGGGCCTCTTCGCGAAGAACGGCATCGCCGTGAAGCTTTCCTTCACGCCGAATTCCGTCGAGCAGATCCGCAACCTGATGAACGGAACCTACGACCTCGGTACCACCGCGTACGACAACGTCGTCGCCTACCAGGAAGGACAGGGGGAGACCGAGCTCTCGACGCAGCCCGATCTTTTTCGCCTTTATGGGCGGCTACTCGGGGTCGCTGCGCTTCGTTACGCAGCCGGACATCAAGACCTATGCGGCGCTCAGGGGCAAGACGGTCGGCGTGGACGCGGCGACCACCGGGTTCGCGTTCATCCTCTACAAGCTCGCGGCGATGAACGGCCTTGGCATGTCGGACTACAAGATCGAGAAGCTCGGCGGCACGCCGGCGCGCGTTCAGGCGATGATGGAAGGCAGGATCGCCGGAACCATGATCAACTCTCCGTCGGAGATATTGCCCGAGTCGAAAGGCTACACGCGTCTCGGCGATACGACGACGACCTTTGGTCCGTATCAGGCCTCGATCGGCGTGGCGCGCCGCGCCTGGGCGGCGAAGAACGGCGACCAGCTGGTCGCCTTCATCCGCTCGTACGTCGCTGCGATGGATTGGCTGCAGCAGCCGGCGAACAAGGACGAGGCCGTTGCCATCTACATGAAGCACATCCCGAACGCCCCGGGGCCTGCGGCGCAGAAAGCCTACGAGATCATGTTCGCCGAGAAGGAAGGCTTCCAGAAAAAAGCCAAGCTCGACATCGAAGGTTGCCGCACGGTGCTGAAGCTTCGCAGCGAATTCGCCAAGCCCCAGAAAAATCTCACCGATCCGACGAAATACGTCGACGAGAGCTTCTACAGGAAGGCAGTGCAGTAGCCCAAAAGGAGACTTTGAACATGCTCAACTCTAACCCTACGGTGAAAGCGGCCCTCGTGGTGGCCGCTATCGCCGCCTTTACTCTCGGCTGCCAGACCACCACCGACCCCTACACCGGAGAAAAGAAGACCACGAGCACGACCCTGGGCGCGCTGATCGGCGCGGGCGCGGGCGCCGCGATCGGCATGATTTCCGGCCACGACGCCAAGCAGCGCAGGCAGCGGGCCCTCGTCGGCGCCGGCGTCGGCGCGCTCGCCGGCGGCGCGGTCGGCAACTACATGGACAGGCAGGAAAGCGAGTTGCGCGCGCTGATGCGCGACAGCGGCGTGACGGTCACCCGCAAGGGCGAAGACATCGTCCTCAACATGCCCGGCAACGTCACTTTCCGCACCGGCAGCGCGGACTTGAACGCGCAGTTCTTCAAGGTGCTCGACGGCGTCGCGCAGGTGGCGAAGAAATACGACAAGACCATCATCGAGATCGCGGGCCACACCGACAACGTCGGCGGCACGGATTTCAACAGGCAGCTCTCGCAGCGCCGCGCGAGCGCCGTCGCCCAATACCTCATGAGCAAAGGCGTGACCGAGCCGCGCATCATGACCGCCGCGGGCGGCGAGGAGCACCCGATCGCGAGCAATTCCACCGAGCAGGGCCGAGCCGCGAACCGGCGCGTCGAAGTGACGCTCGCGCCCCTTAAGGAAGGCTGAGCCGGGGGGCTACTCGTACAGCCCGGCGCGCGCCTTGCCGCGGAACACGCGGTAGGCGAACACGGTGTAGGCGATGAGGAACGGCACCACGATTATCACGCCCGCGAGCATGAACTTGAGCGCGGAGGGATGCGCGGCCGCCTCGCGGATCGTCATTCGGTCGATCACCACGTAGGGGAACAGGCTGTACGCGAGACCGGCGAAGGCGAGAGTGAAGATCGCCACCGTGGCTGCCAGGGGCATCCAGTCGAATTCCCGCTCGCCCCGCTTCAATCGGCCGGTGGCCGCCCAGACCCGCCAGCCAGCGGCGAGCGTCGCAAGCGGCAGCAGCAGCAGCGCCAGCGTGCGCGGAAAGTCAAACCACTTCGCCTGCACCGTGGTGCTCACCAGCGGCGTGGCGAGGCTCACCAGCGCGACGCCGAGGGCGACCCACAGCAGACCCCAGCGGGCCCAGGCGAGCGCTTTTTTCTGCAGCGCGCCCTCGGTCTTGAGGATCAACCAGGTCGCGCCGAGCAGCACGTAGCCGCCGCACAGGCTTGCGCCCACCAGCATCGCAAACACGTAGTAGCCGAATCCGGGATGAAACCCGGTGACGTAGCGCCCGAGCATCAGCCCCTGCGCGAACGATGCGAGGAACGAGCCGAACCAGAACAGCCAGTTCCACAGCCCGCGGTGCCAGCCCTCTGCCTTGACCCGGAATTCGAACGCGACGCCGCGCAGCATCAGCCCGACCAGCATCGCCGCGACCGGCAGGTAGAGCGCACCCAGCACCAGGCCGTGCGCCGCCGGGAAGGCGACCAGGAGGATGCCCACGCCCAGAACGAGCCAGGTCTCGTTCGCATCCCAGAACGGCCCGATCGAGGCGACCATCAGGTCCTGCTCGCGCTCGTCCGCCGCGGGCATCAGCATGCCCACGCCCAGGTCGTAGCCGTCGAGCACGACATACATGAGGATCGCCAATCCCATGAGGGCGGCGAAGACGATGGGGAGATCCAGGCTCATGCGCTGGCGCCTTTGCCCGCGAGGTGCGTCAGCACCACCAGGTACGCGATCAGCATCACTGTATACGTGATGATGTAGCCGGTTAGGCTCGCGCCGAGCTGCGCGCCGGAGGCGCCGCCCACGGCGTCGCGGGTCCTGAGAATCCCGGTCACGAGCCAGGGCTGCCTGCCGATCTCGGTGACGAGCCACCCGGCGAGCGTCGCGATCCACCCCGCGAAAGTGAAGCCCGAGAAAGCCCACAGCATCCATCGTTGCGGCAGCATGCCGCGGCGCGTCGCCCACGCACCGGTCCACGCCGCGAGCAGCATCAGCACTCCCATCCCCACCATCACCCGGAACGCGAAGAACACGGGCGCCACGGGCGCGGCATCCGGCACGAAGGCCTCGATGCCCTGCACCTCGGCCTCGGGGTCGTGCCTGAGGATCAGGCTCGCGCCATTCGGGATCTCGACGGCGAAATCGTTGCGGCGTCTTTGGTCGTCGGGCACGGCGAAGAGCACGAGCGGAACCCCCTTCCCCGTCTTCCAGATCGCCTCGATGGCCGCGATCTTCGCCGGCTGGTGCTCGAGCGTGTTCAGGCCGTGCAGGTCGCCGGCGAGAATCTGCAGCGGCGCGAGCACCGCGGCGAGGACGAGCCCGGTGCGCAGGGTTTTCCGCGCCGAGGCGTCTTCGCCTGCCTGGAGGAGCCGCCACGCCGAAAGCCCCGCGACCACGAAGGACGCGGTGAGCCCGGAGGCGAGCAGCATGTGGGTAAAGCGGTACGGGAACGACGGATTGAAGATCACCTGCAGCCACTCCCCGGCGATGATCTGGCTGCCGTCCATCGCGTGCCCAGCCGGGGTGTGCATCCACGAATTGAGCGCGAGGATCCAGAACGCCGAGAGCGTCGTGCCGACCGCGACCATGGCCGCGGAGAACACGTGGACCCAGCCCGGAACGCGGTTCATGCCGAAGAGCATCACCCCGAGAAAGGTCGCCTCGAGGAAGAAAGCGGTGAGCACCTCGTAGGCGAGGAGCGGCCCGGCGATATTGCCGACCCTCAGCATGTATCCCGGCCAGTTGGTGCCGAACTGGAACGACATGGTGATGCCGCTCACCACGCCCATCGCGAAGGACAGCGCGAACACCTTGGTCCATAGCTTGTAGGTGGCGAGCCACGCCGGGTCTCCCGAGCGCGCGTAGCGGATCCGGAAGTAGAGCAGGATCCATCCGAGCGCAATGGTGAGGCTCGGGAAGAGGATATGGAACCCGATGTTCAGCCCGAACTGGGCACGGGCGAGGAGCAGGACATCCGAGGGGTCCATGGGTCCACTATCATACGGAATGTCTACGAGAGCGGCCCAACCGGGCTTGAACCCCTCCGAGCGCCCGGGCGATGCGGAGTTCGCCCGGTTATTGCTGTCGTGATTCCGCTTAGTGCCTCAGACCACTCGGGGGTACTGGCGAAAACGGGGCCAGTTGCGACCGTGGCGGTAAAGCGACGAGCCGTGCGATCGCATCGGGATGCACGGGACGCGAAAGGAGATACCCCTGCCCCTCGTCGCACTCGTGAGTGCGCAGGAACCCAAGTTGCTCGACCGTCTCGATACCTTCGGCGACGACACGCATGCCGAGTGAGTGCCCCAGGGAGATGACAGCCTGCGCAATCGCCGCATCGTGGCCGCGCTCGTGAACCCGATTGACGAAGGAGCGGTCGATCTTGAGGCAATCGATCGGCAACTGGGAAAGATAGCTCAAGCTCGAGTAGCCCGTGCCGAAGTCGTCCACCGCGATCTGCACACCGAGGGCCTTCAAGCGCTTCAGGATGAGGACCGCCTCCTCGCGATTGTCGACGAGCACGCTCTCGGTAAGCTCCAGTTCGAGCCGGTAGGGATCGAGATCCGTTGATCGAAGGACCCGGGTGACAGCCTCCACGAAGCCCGAGCTGCGGAATTGTTGCGCCGAAACGTTCACGGCGAGCCGTAGCTCTGCAAGCCCAGCTTTATCCCAGACTCCGACTTGGCGGCAGCCTTGCACAAGGGCGAATTCGCCAAGCGGATGGATTAGATCGCAGTCCTCCGCGACCGGGACGAACTGGGCAGGAGGAATCCACCCGCGCTCGCGGTGTTGCCAACGGATCAAGGCCTCCACGCCGACCATGCCCCCATCGGAGAGGGCAAGCTGCGGCTGGTAATGGACTTCCAGTTCGTTTCTTCCCAAGGCTAGACGTAGCTCGTTTTCCAGCTCGACGCGGTCGGTTGCCTGGCGTGTCATCGCCGCGGCGTAGAACTGGAAGCCGTTGCGCCCCGCGGCTTTGACCCTGTGCATCGCCGCCTCGGCGTTGCGCACCAGGATGTCGAACTCCTCGCCGTCTCGCGGGTAGGTGCTCGCACCGAGGCTGACCGTCACGTGAAGATCGCGCTTTTCCAGCCCGAAGGATGGCCGCATCGCCTCCTGGATCTTGCGCACAACGGCAAGCACATCGTCCGGGCGCGCGAGATCAGCTGCAAGCACCGCGAAAGTGTCCGCACCAAGCCGGGCAGCCGTATCCCCCTCACGCACCACGCCGCGCAGCCGGTCCGCGACCATCTTCAGCAACGCGTCACCGGCTCCGTGGCCGTAGCTTTCGTTGACAAGCTTGAACCGGTCCAGATTGAGCACCAGCAACGCGGCCGGGCGACCGCCGCGACGGGCGTGCGCAATGGCCTGCAGCGTACGGTCGCCAAGCAGCGTGCGATTCGGCAGGTTGGTGAGCGAATCGTAGTTGGCGTAGCGCTGCAGGCGCGCCTCGTAGGCTTTTCGCTCGCGCATGTCGCGCGCGATCGTAGAAAAGAAGCGGATGGCCCCGTCCGGCCCGTTGTGTGCGATGGTGACCTCCGATACTGGGATTTCGGCCCCATCGGCGTCGAGAATTGCCGTCTCGCAGTGCCACACCCCGTCGCGGGCGGCTGCTGGGCGTGCCTCCTGTCCGATGAGATCCCGCGCCCATTTCGGGTAGATTCCGCCGATCTGTTTATCGATACCGCCCGCTTTCGGCGCGCCGATCAGTTTGCGCCCGGCCGCGTTCAGATAAATGATTCTTCCGTCCGGATCGGACATGCCGACGTAATCGCTCGTCGCCTCGAGGATCTGCACCAGCCGGCCTCGTTCTTCCTCGGCGAGGCGAATACGCTCGCGCTCGGCAGACTCAGACAGCGCGCGTCTTACCGCGGTTCCGAGCCGTTGCAGGTTGTTCTTCAGCACGTAGTCGGTCGCGCCGAACCGGATCGCCTCGATGGCCCGCTCCTCGCCGATCGTGCCGGAAACAAAAATGAAAGGGACGCCCGGGCTCATCTCCCGCACCACGCGCAGTGCCCGGATGCCGTCAAAGCCCGGCATGGAAAAATCCGATAGAACGGCCTGAGGCCGCGAAGATTGCAGAGCCTGCTTCAGATCTTCCTCGGCCTGGACGCGCTTCCACGAGACATCGAACCCGCCCTGCTCGAGCGCGCGCACCGAAAGCTCGGCGTCCATCTCCGAGTCTTCGACGAACAACAGCTGAACCAGCGTCCTATCCATCTGGCCCTCCCTTCCCGCAAGTGAGGGGCCGTGCGAATTAACCCTCGAGTCCTGGAGCCTAGAGAAGAACGCGGCTCCTTTGCTCACCTGCCCTTCTCTCTGTACATGAGCGGATGGGCGGTGTCGGTCAGGAAAGTATCACAGTGCTTGTCGGGAAAACCCGATAATTCAGTTGAATGAGGCAATTAGTCACTGGCGCGCTCGCAGTCGCCAAGGCGCTGTCGCGATCGAGCTACGCGGTCTCGCGATCGAGCTACAGGCTTCGGCGTGGTCTAGAGGCTGGAATGGTTGGGCAGAAAGTGCCTTTCACGCATCACAAGGCGTTGCGGCTTTTTGAGGACCAGTTTGACTTCGCTCCCATGAAGTTATAGCTTCGGCTGCAGGGGAGCCGGCAACCGTCGGATTGATTTTCCTATCGCTTTAAAAGCTGAGGGGGAGGCTGAATGAAACACTCCGCGTACGTAGTCGTCGCGATTTCTCTCGCTTTGTGCGGATGCGTGGACAAGACGTCATCGGGAGCGGCGGGAGTCAGGAACATCGAAGTAAAAGTCGAGGGCGGGAGAATCGTGGTCCCCGAGGAGCGCGTGGCCGTGAAGGCCGACATCGGCACGATCATGTGGAATTTGCCCGAGAAAAGTAAATACGTATTTCCCCGGGACGGCATCGTGATCGACCCCGGTAACTTCTCGCCCTGCGCTCCGACCAAGGAGGGAAAGAGCTTCACCTGCCCCAAGAGGGGCCACAGGCCCGGAAATTACAAGTACATCGTCAACGTCAACGATGGCACGACAGCGTTGAAGCCTCTGCCGTTGCCGCCGCTCGATCCATGGGTCATCAACGACGGCCCAGGCGTCTGACGCAAAGGTCCCGGACTCGGGCCAAGGCAAAGCCAAGCTCGGAATCGGGCCCCGCTCCGGTCGCCGTAGCAAGCGAGTCGGCCTCGGCGAGAGCGCTCGTGGCGGCGTCGAGGTCGCCGGCGAGGTGCTCGGCTTCGGCCCGGCCGCAAAGCAGTATGCCGAGGCTCAGCCGATCGGACACGGCGCGCAGCAGCGCTTCGCCGGCGTCAAGGCAAGTACGCGCCTGGCCGAACTGAGCCTGGCGGGCGTGAAGCAGGCCGAGATAGCCGAGGACCTGACCTTCGGAGCGCCGGTCGCTCAACTCGCGGGCCAAGGCAAGCGCCGCCTCGTAGCGCGTTCGGGCTTCGGCGGGCCGGCCGAGGGAGTCGTAGATGATTCCCTGGTTGCACAGCACGACGCATTCGGTACGGACATGCCCGATTTCCCGCACGACGACAAGCGCCGCCTCGAGCTGCTTGCCAGCTTCTTCCAGCCTTCCCAGCAGCTGGTGAAGAAAGCCCAGGTTGCAGAGCGCACTCCCTTCGAATGTCCGATCCCCCAGCTCGCGCGCCACGACCAGCTCCGCCTCGAGATGAACGCGCGCGTCGTCGAGTCTCCCCTCGCTTATGTGCAGGCCGCCCAGATTGCCGAGCAGGCCGCCCTCCCAGCGCCGGTCCCCGTTTTGCGGGCAAGCGCGAGCGCAGCCTCCCAGTGCGCCCGGGCTTCTTCGATACGGCCCAGTTGCGTCTCCAGCGCGCCAAGGCCGCTGAGCACCTTGCACTCCAGGTCCCAATCGCCAAGTTCGCGAGCGAGCGCCAGCGCACGCGCGTAAGAGGCACGGGCCTCCTCCCTGCGCCCGTCCCGCAAATCGGCCAGATTGGCGAGCGCGCGCGCTTCGCACCATGGGTCCTGCGCCTCGCGCGCGAGAGCGAGCGCTGCCTCGAGATGCGTTCGCGCCTCTGCGGTTCTCCCGGAGGCATCGAGCGCGCTGCCCGCAATTCTTTCCGCTATTGCGCGCGCCGCCTTCCCCAGCCCGGGCGTGCCGCTCACTATCGAAGCGAGCTCCACGCCCACGCTGAACGGCCCGCGCAAATTGAGCGCCGCCCAAGCGCCCTCCAGGGCGCCCGCGGATTCTTCCGCTGCGCCCCGCGCGGCCGCCCGCCGACACGCAGCCACCAGGTTGTCGATTTCCACGCAGGCTCCCGCCACCGCGCGCTTCTCGCCGAGCCCCGCAAAGTACCCGCTGTGCCGCGCCTCGGCGGCGGCGAGCGCCGCGGGGCCGCTCCCCGGGAAGCGCCCTTCGGTGCGCAGGTGCTCCGACGCGTACTCCTTGACGCTCACCAGCATGTCGAACCGCCCGTCGCTCGCCCGCCTTACGAAGGACTTGTCGAGCAGCGACTGCACCGTGCCGATGGTCCAGGGCTCATTCTCGTATGCGGAGAGGTCCAGCACGGCCTCGGCGGACTCCATCGTGAAGCCGCCCTCGAACACCGAGAGCTGCGCCAGCGCCGCCTTGTCGGGCAGCGACAGCAGATCCCAAGACCAGTCGAAGGTCGAGCGCAGCGTCGCCTGCCGGTCACGGCGCCCGCCGGTCGACGACAGCAACTTGAACCGCTCGCTCATGCGCGAGAGAAGCGTTCTCGGCGGCATCACGCGCACTCGCGCTGCGGCCAGTTCGATCGCCAGCGGCAGGCACTCGAGCAGCTTCACCAGCGGATCGACGGCCGCACGATCCTCTTCGGTCGGTTGGAAGTCGCGCTTCGCCGACTCCGCCCGCTGCACGAAAAGCACCGCGGCGTCGGGGGCCGGGAGCGGCGCCAGCGCGAGGGTCTCCTCCCCCACGAGTCCCAGCACCTCGCGCGTGGTCACCACGAAGCGTGCCTGTGTCGCCCGCTTGAGCCATCTCCCCAGCGTTTCTTCGGCGTAACGCGACACCTGCTCGAAGTTGTCGAGAATGACCAGACATCGGCCGCGCGCTGCGATGGCATTGCCGAGCTGGGTGACCGGCTCTTCCTTGCCCAGCGGAACGGCGAGTGCCTCGGCGACGGCGTATGCAATGCCGTCCAGGCTTCGGGCCTGCGACAAATCGCAGAACCAGACACCGCCGGGGAAGTCTCCGAGCCAGCTCCAACCGAAGCGCGTGATCAGCCGCGTCTTGCCCGTGCCACCGATCCCCAGCACCGAGACGAGACGCGCGCCGGCGTCGAGGCGGCGCGCCAATTCGGCCAGGGTCTCGCGACGGCCCACGAAGGAATCAAGCTCGGCGGGCAGGCTGTGCTTGATGTTCCGGGCCGGCAACCAGACGTCGCCCTCGCGGACCACGCGATAGCCCTTGGCTGCATCGGGGGGCGGCACGAACAGCGCGTCGGCCTCGCCGACCTCGAACAGCTCGATCGGCTCTGCAATGCCTTTCATGCGCCAGTGACCGTGCGACTCGACTCGCAGGGTGATTTCTCCCAGGGCGTTTCGCGCATCGGCGGATAAAAGGGTCTGCCCTCCGTTCGCGATCGACATCACGCGCGCCGCCACCGCCTTGGCCATGCCCTCCACTTCGAGCGGCTTGGCGCCTCGCGCCACGTCCGACTGGCTGTTCTCGCGCAGAATGACGGGCCCGACATGCACCCCGGCACGCGCCTTCAGCGGCGGATTCAGCTTGGCAAGAGCGCGTTGGTACGCCATCGCGTAGGCAACCGCGTCCGCGGCCGCTTCAAACAGCAGCAGCATTCCGTCGGTCTTGTCGATTTCGCGTCCGCGCCGGACTGGAAGGAGATCGCGGGCGAGGCGATCGTGGGCGGCCCACAGCGCAGCCAATTCGGCCTCACCCAGCCTCTCCGATAGCTGCGTGCTGTCGACCACGTCGGTCAGGAGCAGCGCTCGAACCTCGCTCATGCGTCGGCGCGCTCCTCCATACCAGCGATAATTCCCGCCCTCAGCGGTGTAGGTCTTTGAGCCACATTCCACCTGCGATAAGCGACCTATACTGTCGCCTACCCTGAATGAGGCGTCAAATCTTGCAGCAACTGGTTACAACGGAAAAACAGTAGGACAAGGACGTAATGTCCGAGGCCTCTCCTTGGGAGAGCACCATGCGAATCGGCATCCTGGGTTCCGGATTGATGGGCGGCAAGCTCGGAACGATCTTCGCGCGAGCCGGACACGAAGTGGTGTTCAGCTACGCGCGCAGCGAGAAGAAGCTGAAGCGGCTTGCACGCGGGGCCGGAGGCAACGCGCGGCCCGGGACGCCCCGCGAGGCGGCGCAGGACGCGGAAGCAGTATTGCTGGCCGTGCACTGGTTGCGGTTCGACGATGTTCTGAAACAGGCGGGCGACCTGTCGGGAAAGGTCGTCGTGACCTGCTCAATGCCGATGAACGAGGACAACACCGAGCTCGTCGTGGCCCATACTTCGTCGGGTGCGGAGGAGCTGGCGAAAAGGATTCCCAAAGCTCGTGTCGTGGCGGCATTCGGGACCGTCCCGAGCGAAGTGTTCTTCGACGTCTATGAAGCGAGGCGCAAGGCAAGGCGGCCGAGCCTGCTGTACTGCGGCGACGACCGGCGCGGTAAGAAAGTGGCCGCCGGCCTGATCCGCGACGTCGGCTTCGATCCGATGGACGCCGGGCCTTTGCGGATCGCCCGCTATACCGAGCCGTTCACGATGCTCGTGGGCCAGCTCGCTTACGAAGGCAAAGGAGGTCCGGAACTGGCGTATCGTTTCGAGCGGTTCGGCAAGTAGGAAAGGCCCACAACTAGATGAGGTGAAGACATGTCGG
>VBCJ01000140.1 GCA_005884335.1 Betaproteobacteria bacterium
AAGTTGGTCACCGTGATGAGCGCGCTCCCCGGATAGTTGCCGTTCTGGAAGTAGTCCTTGCGCATCTCGACGAAGCGGTCGCCGTAGCGCGGCTCCTTGATGAACACCGTCACCTGCACGATGTTGGCGAGGCTGCCGCCGGCGCGCTTCATGATCTGGTCCATCTGCGAGAACACCTGCTTCACCTGCGCCTCGAAGTTGTTCGAGATATCGCGGCCGTCGTTGTCGCGAGTCGCGGTCTGTCCCGCGACCCAGACGATCTTCCCGCCTTCGGTGACGACGCCCGGCGAGAACGCCCGCGACAGCTGGAACGGCGTTTTCTCCAGGTACTCCGCGGCCGTTGCGGCGACCGGCAGCGAAACGGCGGTGAGGAAGAGCATTGAGAGCGTGCGTGTCATGGTGGTTCCCCCGGGCGGAAATGATTGCGATGCGGCCTTCGCGAACCGGCGTCGCCGCCGGGGCCGTGAGGGTAACGCTAACCCAAACGACAGGCCGGGACAAGCAAGGCCCGGCGCAACGCAGCATTGACCGCGAATTTGCGTGGGGAGTAGCATGGCTGCGAACCCGAACCGCATCTGAACCCGCCCCGGGACCACCCCTCACCCCAGCACAAGGAGTCGATATGGCGATCAATTTCAGCGTCAACGGCAAGCCGGTCAGCGTCAACGCGCCGGAACGCACCCGCCTCCTGTGGGTGCTGCGCGAAGAGCTGAAGCTCACCGGCACAAAATTCGGCTGCGGCGCCGGCCAGTGCGGCGCCTGCATGGTGCACATCGACGGCGAGCGCATGTTCTCCTGCCTCATACCCGCGTCGGCGGTGCAGGGCAAGGCGGTCACCACGATCGAAGGCCTTTCTCCCAATCGAATGAACGCGCTCCAGCGCGCATGGCTCGCCGAAAGCGTGCCGCAATGCGGCTACTGCCAATCCGGCCAGCTGATGAGCGCCGCGGCGCTGCTCGCGGCGAATCCGCGCCCGACGCGCGATGAAATCAAGGACCACATGAGCGCGAACGTGTGCCGCTGCGGAACCTATCCGCGCATCGTGCGCGCGATCGAGCGCGCCGTGAGGGAGGGCTGAAACCATGACGACCACCACTCTGCATAGCGGCGTCACGCGGCGGCAGTTCATGGTCGGCGCGGCCGGCCTGAGCTTTACCATTCTCGTCGACGGCTGCGCCGCCCTGCGCCCCGCGGATCGCGGAGGCGCAGGGCTCGCTGCCGCGCCCGCTGACGGATCGCTGAAGGTGAACGCCTGGGCGAGCCTGTCGACCGACGGCACGATCTACATCGCCAATCCCGCGGTGGAAATGGGCCAGGGCTCGCAGACCGCGATCCCGCTCATCATCGCCGAGGAAATGGACGCCGACTGGTCGCGCGTCGTCATCGTGCCGGCCGCGCCGGACGACAAGATCTACGGCAACCCGGGATTCCGCGGCCTCATGTATACGGCGGGCTCGGCGACGGTCACCGGATACTGGGACGTGGCGCGCACCTTCGGAGCGCAGGTGCGGCGCGTGATGATGGAGAACGCCGCGCGCAAATGGGACGTGCCGCTCGCGGAATTGAGCACCGAGCCGAGCACGGTGGTGCACGCAAAAACCGGGCGCAGGACGAGTTACGGCGAAATCGCGGCCTTTGCCCAGATTCCGGCGACCGCGCCAACGATCAAGCCCGAAGAACTGAAAAAACCCGGGCAGTACCGCTTGATCGGAAAAGACGTCATGCGCGTCGAGCTGCCGACCAAGGTGAACGGCACGGCGCAGTACAGCATCGACGTGCAGCTTCCCGGCATGCTCTACGGCGCGGTGCTGCGCGGCCCGGTCGAAGGCGCGGCGCCGGCATCGATCGACGACGCGCAGGCGCGTGCCGTTGCGGGCGTGGTGCGCATCGTGCGCATGCCTTTCGGCGTCGGCGTGATCGCCGAGACGCCCTGGGCGGCGTTCGAAGCGAAGAACGCGCTGAAAGTCACATGGGACCGGCGAGCGCGGGCCTTCGGGCACGACAGCGACAAGGCGATCCCGGTGTATTCTGCGGCGGCGCGCGACCTCGGCCGCGCAGGCAAGCCCTGGGACACCGCGGGCGACGCGCGCAGCGCGATTCAGAAGGCGGTGAAAACCTACGAGAGCGAGTACGTCTGCGACTACAGCTACCACGCGCAGATGGAGCCGCTCAATTCCGTCGCTTCGGTCTCGCCCGCGGGCGACGCCTGCGAAATCTGGTGCGGCACCCAGTCGCAGACGATGGCGGTCGCGGCGGTCGCCAAGGCGCTCGGCATCCCGGTGGAGAAGGTGAAATTGAATCTGACCTTGCTCGGAGGCGGCTTCGGCCGGCGCGGGCACCGCGATGAGGAGTTCGTCGTCGACTCGGTGCTGCTCTCGAAGGAAGTGAAGCGCCCAGTGAAAGTCCTGTGGACGCGCGAGGACGACGTGCACAACGGCCGCTTCCGTCCGCTCTCGGTGCATTTTCTGCGCGCGGGGCTCGACTCATCGAACCGCATCGTCGCATGGCAGCACCGCGTCGCCTGCGACGAGATCACCGCATTCCAGGACCCGGTGCGCTACAAGGGCGGCGGGGAGAAGGATTTCCTCGCGATGGCGGGCTCGGAGCTGCGCACCTACGCTATTCCGAACCGCCTCTCCGAGCAGCTGCCTCAGGTGACCGGCATCCGCACCTCGTCCCTGCGCGGCATCGGCTTCGGGCCGAACAAGTTCGCGACCGAGGCGTTTCTCGACGAGGTCGCGGCGAAGCACGGCCTCGATCCCGTCGAACTCCGGGTGCAATTGCTGAAGAACACGCCGCGCGGACAAGCGGTGATCCGTGCGGTAGTGGAGATGTCCGACTACCGCCGTGCGCGGCCCGGACGGGGCCTCGGATTCTCGTTCATCGACTACGCGGGGACGATGGTGGCGGCGGTCGCCGAAGTGTCGATCGACAAGACGCGCGGCAAAGTGAACGTGCACGATTTCTGGCTCGCGCTCGACCCGGGCATCGCGGTGCAGCCCGACAACGTCGTCGCGCAGACCGAGAGCTCGATCGTCTACGGCCTGGGGCTCGCGCTCACCGAGCGCATCACCATCAAGGACGGCGCGGTGCAGCAGTCGAACATCCTCGATTACGGCGTGCCGCGCATGCACGACATTCCCGAGCTGCACATCAGGCTCATGTCGACGCCCAACCGCCCGACCGGCGCGGGGCAGATGGCGACGCCCATCGTCGCGCCGGCGATCTCGAGCGCGGTGTTCGCGGCAAGCGGGGCGCGCGTGCGCCACATGCCGTTCCTGCCCGGACGCGTGCTAGCCGCGATGGCCTGAGCGCGCGGCGCCACACCGGAACGGCCCCGGAACCTTTGGGGCCATCCCGGCTACCTTACGGGCCTATGGACAAGGCTTGTGGAGCTGGATATTTCCGCCCTCCAGAGTGCCACCGGCCGAATAACCGTTGCTCAAGCTGATCTTCAAGGTATCCGTATTCCGGCCGGGCTCGCCGTTATCCGCCACGTCAATGGAGTAGGTAGATCCGGCGACCCCATTGATCTCGGCATTCCCCTCCAAGTGGCGGGTCGTCGCGGTGTTCCCTTGACGATAGACGCTGATGCTGGTCGCTTTCATCTGCATGCCGGTGTTATGGTCAACGTAGTTGAAATGGACTTCCGGAGTCGACGAACCGGGCTTGAACCCGGCGTTGAAACCAAAGTTGGCCTTACTATTGCCGGCCTTGATCCATCCCCCGCCAGTCACGAAATCAGCGCAAGAAGGTGTGGGTGCGCATCCCGGGCAGCCCTGCACGTCGCTATGGGCGCTCGACAGAATCACTTCGTCCCCGGTAGCGAGAGTAAGGTGCAGGGCGTTGACCGTGATGTCCTGCGCCCCCGCCCCGGTCGATGTCTTCTGCTCGTTGATGACGAGTGTTGCCAGGGGCGGGCCCCCCATCGGGTTGGGGATCACGAACGTCTGATTCGGGGCAAAGGGATCCACCGCGATGGCTTGGCCGCCAAAGGTCAGGTTGGTGATTTCCGTCGCCCCTCGAACCCCATTACAGGTGGCCTCTGACTCGGCCCGAACGAACGAGGCGGTGACCTGGGCCGCATTCCCAGGAAGCACCACGACCTCCGCGAGCGAGGCGGCACTGCGGGCCACACTATTGGCTCCGCTGGTTGACGCGACCAGTAGATTCGCGTTCAACACGCCGGGAACTCCGAACGTGGCGAACTCCGCGGACTTGAACCCGCCGCTTGGGGGCAGTTCCCCAGTGTCCGAAATAAACTGGGGGCCGACGCTAAGCGTGGGGACATTGACGAAGGCGGCGAAGGCCCGTCCGCTGTATGTGATGTCGGCCTGAGCTGGGGCAGCCCAGGCGAATCCGAAGATGAGCAGCAAACAGGCGGGGACAAACCGCGCACTGTGATCATGCATCCTCATGGTTTCTCTCCTTGCTAGGGACTGGGAAATAGGAATATGAAAAAAGACCGCGCTTTCCGTGAGAGTAAGGCTTTCGACCAAATGGAAAGCGCTTTCGACTAGTTGTCGAAGTGAGAAAAACTACCTATGTCATGAGGTCACGTAAAGCGAAAAATGGTGATAGCTCAGTTCGTGAATAACATCAAATTCTTTAATGCCTGCTTGGAAGGTCTAATGTCTGTCCAGAGGATATGGACGTTAAGGATCTCAGGTATTTCACCGCAGTCTATGAAGCGAATAGCTTCATGCGGGCGAGCATTGCACTTGCCACCGTGCAATCAAACGTCTCGATGAGAATCCGACGATTGGAGGACGATCTCAGGACAACGCTATTCGTTCGTGGTCGCCGAGGAGTAAGACCGACAAAGGAAGGCGATCTGCTCTATCGCTACGCGAAGGATGTTTTGGAGAAAATGGACGAGGCAAGACAGAAGATTAAGAAACTAGACGCAGCCTGAAATTGGCCAACATCGTTCCTCGTCGCGATCTGCCTGGTGAGTGTTAGCGGAAGATTCAAGAGGCGCCGCGCTTCGCGGCTTCGCGCGCCCGGATCGCTTCGTGGCGCTCGAGAAGGCGCTCGGCGCGCGCGACGACCGGCACGTCGATCATCTTGCCGTCGATCGCGAACGAGGCGCGCCCCTCGGCCGCGGCTTTCGCGTTTCCCTCGATCACGCGCTTCGCGTGGGCGACTTCTTCGGGGGAGGGCGAGTACTCCTCGTTCACGATCGTCACCTGCCCGGGGTGGATGCAGCTCGCGCCCAGGAAACCGAACTGGCGCGATCTGCGCACCATGCGGCGAAACGCCTCCCAGTCGCCGTAGCTCGCGACGCTTGCGATGTAGCCGAGCGGCGTGATGCCCGCAGCGCGCGCGGCGAAGATCATCTGCTGTTTGGGCATGAGGAGCGTCTCCTCGGTGGGCTCCATGCCGGTTTCCAGCGCGAAGTCCTCCCCGCCGATGTCCATCGCCGCGGTGCGCTCGACCGCGAGCGCGATCTCCGGCATGCGGAAAAAGGCGGCGGGAGTCTCGACCATGGCGATGAAGCGCGTATGGCCAGGAGCAAGGCCGCGCTTCGCTTCCAGTCTCGAAACCAGCTCGTCGAGTCGGCGCAGGTGGGCCGCGTCGTCCACCTTGGTCACGGCGATCGCGTTCACCCCGGGGCCGACCGAGGCCTCGAGGTCGCGCGGCGCCATGGCATCGGGCCGGTTGATGCGCACCGCCACGTCGGCCCCGCCGCGCCGCACCCGGGTCGCGGCCTGGGCGACGAGCCTGCGGGCGTTGTCCTTCTCGTGGGCGGGGACGCTGTCCTCCAGATCGAGCAGGATGCAGTCCGCGCCGCGGGTGTGCGCCTTGTCGATGTACTTCTCGACGTTCACCGGCACATATAACAGCGAGCGCCACACCGGAAGTCCGGGTTTCATTCCTCTCCTCCCTTGGCGGCAGCTTTGATCCCACCTTCGCAGGCGACGCCGGAGGCGAGGAGCTTCGCGTACGCGGCTTCGTCCACGCCGACCTCGGCAAGAAGATCGCGGTTATGCTCGCCCAGCTTGGGCGCCGGCGCGCGGATCGCGCCCGGCGTGCCCGAGAGCCGCGGCACGACGTGGTGCATGGGAAATGCGCCCATGTCTGGATCGGGATAGTCGGCGATCAGCTCGCGCTCGAGGACGTGGGGGTCCTCCACGATCTGCGCGATGTCGTAGATCGGCCCGATGGTCACTTCCTCGCGCTCGAAGTACGCGACGTTTTCCGCTTGCGTGCGCTCGGCGATGAAGGCTCCGATGATGGCGTCCAGCTCCTCGGCGTGCAGCACGCGTCCCGCGTTCGTCGCGTAGCGCGGGTCCGCGATCAGCTCGGGCCGCCCGATCGCGCGGAACAGGCGCTCGGCCATCTTCTGGATCGACGCGGACAGACAGACCCAATGCCCGTCCCGGGTGCGGTAGGCGTTGCGCGGCGCGGTGTTGGTCGAGCGGTTGCCGGTGCGCGGCTTCACCTTGCCCGTAAGACGCAGCACCGCCGCCTGCGGTCCCATGATGGTAAACAGCGGCTCGAGCAGCGGCAGGTCGATCACCTGTCCTTTGCCGCTGTTCGTCTCCACTTCGCGCAAGGCGATCATCGCCGCGCTCGCGCCGTAGAGGCCCGCCACGCTGTCGGCGAGATACATCGGCGGCAGCACCGGCTCCCGGTCGGCAAAGCCGTTCATCGAAGCGAAGCCGGACATGCCCTCGATCAGCGTGCCGAAACCGGGACGGCGCCGGTAAGGCCCGTCTTGGCCCCAGCCGGAAATGCGCAGCACGACGAGCTTGGGGTTGCGCGCAAGCAGAGCCTCGGGCGCGAGGCCCATCTTCTCCAGCGTTCCCGGGCGGAAGCTCTCGATGAAGATCGCCGCGGAGGGAATCAACTCGAGCAGCAGCTCGCGCGCCTCGGGGCGGCGCAGTTCCAGGCACAGGCTCTTCTTGCTCCGGGAGTAGAGCTTCCAGGTGAGCGGCACGCCGTTCGTCTGCCAGGCGCGCAGCGGGTCGCCCGCCGGCGGCTCGACCTTGATCACCTCGGCGCCGAAATCGGCGAGCACCTGCGTGAGGGTGTTGCCGGCCACGAGGCGCGACAGATCGAGCACGCGCACGCCGCAGAGCGCGCCGCGCGCCCGCGGGGTGTAGTCGCGTTTTTTCGGCTGCGCTTTCATCCCGTCATTCGGCTCTGGCGCCGGATTCCTTTACCACCCGTCCCCACTTGCTGTGCTCGGCCTTGAGGAACGAGGCGAATTGTCCCGGTGAGCCGCCCAGAGCCTCACCGCCCTCGGCCGCGAGCCTCTGGCGCACCTCGGGTGTGGCGAGGGCGCGGTTCACCTCTGCGTTCAGCGTCGCGACGACGGCCGCCGGCGTGCCGGCTGGCGCGAGCAAACCGTACCAGGTGCTCGCTTCGAAACCCTTGAATCCGGATTCGGCCATCGTGGGAACCTCCGGCAGCTCCGGTGCCCGCTTCGCGGAAGTCACCGCGATGGCGCGCAGCCTCCCTGCCTTGATCTGCGAGATTGCAGAAGGGACCGAGGACATGAAGGACTGCACCTGGCCGCCCAGAGTATCCGTCAGCGCCTGCGACGCGCCCTTGTAGGGCACGTGCGTGAGCTTGACGCCGGCGGCGCGCTGCAACAGCTCGCCGGTCAGATGAGACACCGTGCCGTTCCCCGGCGATGCGAACGTGACTCCGCCCGGATCGGCCTTCGCCGCTGCGAGCAAATCGCCCAAGGACGCGTACCGCGAATTCGCTGCGACCACTAACACGACCGGCGCGGAGACGATGAGCGCAACCGGACTCAAATCCTTGAGAGAGTCGTAAGGCAGCTTCGCGTAGAGCGTCGGGTTGATCGCGAGGTTGCTGGTCTGCCCGATCACCAGGGTGTAGCCGTCGGCCGGAGACTTGACCGCCTGCTCAACGCCCAGATTGCCGCCGGCGCCGGGCTTGTTCTCCACCACGAAGGTCCATTTGACGTTGTCGGAGAGCTTGTTCGCGATCGTGCGCGCGGCGATGTCGGTTCCGCCGCCGGGCGGGAACGGGACGATCAACCGGATCGGCTTCGCCGGATAAGCCTGCGCCACCGCGGCTCCGGCAAAGAGCGCGAGCGCCAGTGATACGAAGGCCGTGGCCGAGACAAGTCGTAATGGATTCATGCAGGCGTCTGCTTCGGGCGCCATATACTATGTCAAGGCGGAACGAGCCGCCAGGCCGTTTCGGGCCGGTCGCGGCAGGCACCGTAGCGGAACGGCTGCGTGGCGCGCCCGGGCGTATAGAAGCGCAGGTCGATGAACCACACGCAGGTCGAGCCCGCGCTCGTGCCGTCGAAGGCCGGTAAATCGGCGAACCAGCGATAGACCGCCATCGCGGGTGAATTCCACGCCTCGCGCGCGAGCGCCTTCGTTGCGCCTTCTCCGTAGCGCGTTCGCGTTTCCCAGTGGGCCGCGGACAAGGGCTCATAGACGGAGTCGAGCATCGCGACAAAGCCGTCGCCCGGACGATAGCTGCGCGGTTCCAGCCGGTTCAGGTTCACGTGGGCGAAGCGGTGCGCTTCGGCGTCGGAGACGAATACCGTCCAGTTGAAAGGCGAGACCGGCCGCGGCTGCACGTTGACGGTCGCGCCCCCCAGACCGAGGGAGCGGGCGGTGCGCTCGCCGAACTCGACCGCTTTTTCTCTTTGCAGATACTGAAAGCCGACATAGGCGATGAGCAACGCGCTCGCCGCGACGGCCGGCCAGCGGGAACGGCGGAGAACCGCAGAAGCAGCGAGGCCCGCCGCGATGATCCCGCTGAACCACAGGTCGACGATGAAAGTCGTCCCGATCTGCGCCCGCCAGTCCGAAAACGGCGCGAGGATCATGGTGCCGTAGCTGGTGATGACGTCGCCCGCGATGTGCAGCGCGAGCCCGAGCGCCGTGATGCCATAGAGCTCCCGCCAGCCGCGCGGCTCGCGCAGTAGCTTCGCGAGCACCCAGGAAACGACGAACGCCCACAGCGGCAAGAGGACGAGCGAATGTGTCACGCCGCGGTGGTTCGCGAGGTATTCGACCGGCCCGACGAAGGCCACGACGAAGTCGAGATCCGGAGCGGCGCAGGCGAAGAATCCGGCCGCGATGCGCCGCGGTAGCGCGCGCGGCGGGGCGTCCTTCGGCGCCGTGGCGCGGGCGAGCAGCGCTCCGGAGAGCGCGTGGGTCAGGGTGTCCACGACAGGATAGCCGCGTTCCTGCCGATCGAGCGACGTGCGGCTAATCCACCTTGACCTTGGCCTGCTTCACGACCTCGCCCCAGCGTGCGACCTCGTTCTTGAGAATGACGGCGAATTCCGCGGCGGAGCCGCCCGCAGGCTCGAGGCCGTCGCCCGCCAGGACCTTTTCCACGTCCTTCGATTTCAGCGCCTCGTTCGTTTCCTTGTTGAGACGCTCGACGATGTCCTTCTGCAGGCCCTTGGGACCCACGAGGCCGTGCCAGTTGGTGACCTCGTAACTCGGATATCCCGACTCGCGCACCGTGGGAACGTCCGGGGCAGCAGCGATGCGCCTGGGCGTGGTGACCGCCAGCGCTCTCAGTCGTCCGGACTTGACGTACTGCAGGGCCGTCGCCACGCTGCCGAAGATGAGCTGGGTCGTTCCCGCGATCGTGTCGTTCAGGGCCGGTCCGGTTCCCTTGTAGGGAACGTGCGTGATCTTTATTCCGGCCGTATACAGGAAGTATTCGGTAGCCACGTGAACGTGGCTGCCGTTTCCGCTCGACGCATAGGCGAGCTTGTCCGGGTCTCGCTTGGCGAGCGCCACCAGTTCCTGCAGCGTCTTCGCCGGGACCGAGGGGTGCACCGCGACCACGTAGGGCCCGCGCGAGAGCTGCACGATGGGCGTGATGTCGTTCAGGGGATCGAACGACAGCTTGTACACGTTCGCATTGACGGTGTAGCTCGCGGGGGTGAGCAGCAGCGTGTAGCCGTCCGGGGGCGACTTCACGGCCACTTCGGATCCGAGCACGCTGCCCGCCCCGGGGCGGTTCTCCACGATCACCTGTGTTCCCAGGCGCTCGGTCAGCTTCTGCGCGATGACCCGCGCGATGAAATCGGACCCGCCGCCCGGGGCGAAGCCCACGATGATCTTCACCGGCTTGGACGGATATTGCTGCGCTCCCGCGGCGCCGGCCGCGAGGGATGCGATCAGGATTGCGAGCCAGCTTGCGACGCGTTTCATGGTCATTCCTCCAGTTGAGGCGCGATCTTAATACGGCTGCGGACTGCCGACAGCTGGCAGCTTGACAAGACGCCTATATTTCGATAATACTAGAAATGTGGAATCGAAGACTGCCGTCGCCGGCCTCGCCGCCCTGGCCCAGGACGCGCGCCTCGCCATTTTCCGGCTGCTCGTGCAAAAAGGCCCGGAAGGCCTCTGTGTCGGGGACATCGCGGCCAAGTTCGGAATGGCCGCCGCTACGCTCTCTTTCCACCTGAAGGAGCTGACCAGCGCCGGGTTGCTGGTCGCGCGGCAGGAAGGGCGCTTCATCTACTACGCACCGGATTTCGAGGAGATGAACGCGTTGGTTTCCTATTTGACCGAGAACTGCTGCGGCGGGGGGACCTGCGCTCCGGCATACAGACCCGTCGCGCGCAAGCGAAAGGAGAAAGTCACATGAAGCGATTCCATGTTCACGTTTCCGTCCAAGATCTGCCCGAGAGCCTGCGTTTCTACAGCGACCTCTTCGGCGCGCCGCCGTCCGTCGTGAAGGACGACTACGCCAAGTGGATGCTCGAGGATCCGCGGATCAACTTTGCCATTTCTCGACGCGGCCGCGCGGCCGGGGTCAACCACCTGGGATTTCAGGTGGAATCCGACGACGAACTGAAGGATTTGCGCGAGCAAGTGTCGAAAGCCGGCATCGCTGCGCTCGACCAGGCCGGGGCGTCGTGCTGCTATGCCAGGTCGGACAAATACTGGATCGAGGATCCGCAGGGCATCGCCTGGGAAACGTTCCATACGCTCGGAAGCGTTCCGATTTACGGCGCGGAAGCAAAACGCAGCGGGGAAAAGAGCGCGTGCTGCGTTCCAACGAAGGAAACGGAAGCCGGCGCGGCTTGCTGCAGCTGACGCTGCATGAGCAGGGCGATGTTCCGAGCTTCCTGCTCGTTTCAAGGCACAGCGGTCGTCGTCGCGTTCCCGCTGTTCGCGTGGATCCTAAGGGAGCGGCCCAAAGGCTCAGGATAGAATCCGGCCATGATGACTCACGCGCCATGATCTCCGGTCTCGTACAGGTCCTGCTTTTTCAGGGGTTGGGCGAGCTCGTCACGCATTTCCTCTTGCCGTTGATTCCTGGCCCCGTCATCGGCCTCATCCTGCTGCTCGGCTTCCTCGCGCTGCGTAGAAGCGTGAACGCTTCGCTCGATGAAATGGCGAGCACCTTCAGTCAGCATTTCGGGCTGCTGTTCGTTCCGGCAGCCGTCGGCGTCGCGATGTTCTGGCCGCACCTGAAGACCCATGCGGTCGCAGTCGCGGCGGCACTGGTGGTGAGCGTGGTCCTCACGATCGCAGTGGCCGCGCTCGTGGCGAAGGCGTTATCCCCGCGCGAATGAACCGAGACTTTCCCGCGGTTCACGAGATCTGGGTCTACCTCTCGGGCAGCCCGCTGCTCGCGCTCATTCTCACCCTCGGCGCGTACCAGATCGGCGTGATCGCCTACGATCGGGCGAACCGGCATCCGCTCGCAAACCCGGTGCTGATCGCGATCGTCCTCGTTGCGGCGACGATCACCCTGATCGACATGCCGTATCCGAAGTACTTCGAGGGCGCGCAGTTCGTCCACTTCCTCCTCGGAACTGCGACGGTTTCGCTTGCGGTGCCGATCTACAAAGGGCTCTCCGCGATGCGGGGGCGGATTGTGCCTTTGCTCGCCGCGCTGATCGCCGGCGGCGTCACATCGATCGCCAGCGCGGTGGGAATCGCGCGCCTGCTCGGGGCGGGGGCGGACGCTGCGATTGTGGGCGGCTTCGTCGCCAAGTCCGTGACCGCGCCGATCGCGATGGGCATCGCCGAGCGGATCGGCGTCTCGCCGACTCTGACCGCCGTCTTCGCCGTATCGACCGGCATCCTCGGCGCCGTTCTTGCGCGATTCGTGCTCGATGCTGTGCGCATCCGCGAGTGGTGGCAGCGCGGCTTCGCGATCGGCGTCGCCGCTCACGGCCTGGGCACTTCGAGGGCGTTCAGCGTCAATGCAGAGGCGGGAGCCTATTCGAGCCTCGCGATGGGTTTGCACGGCGTGCTCGGGGCCGTGCTAATTCCGCTGGGGGCCCGTATTCTCGGGTTTTGAAGAAGCGCATATACTTTGCTCGAGTCAACACATGGAGCGCTCATGTCGAACATTCTGAGCAGGATTATCAGGGTCGGTGTTCTTGCGCTGGTCATGCTGGCGCCGGCGAGCCCGGCCTTGGCCGGTGCCCCGCACCGCTTCGTCGTATTCGGCGACAGCCTGTCCGATCCCGGCAATGCGCTCGTGCTGCTGAGGGACGTTGAAATTCCTCCGTTCGACAGCCTGATTCCCGACGCGCCCTACGCCCGCGGCG
>VBCJ01000044.1 GCA_005884335.1 Betaproteobacteria bacterium
GTTGACTTCCTCCACTCGGCCTCCCTTTCCCGGCGCGGGCTCCGGCCCGCTAATCCGCCGGCACAGCGCTCAATTGAGTCCCAATGCAGCCTCGAGCGGCCCTTTGGGAAGGGGCACCGAGAACCATATTTCGAAGATCAGGAAAAATGCAACGCTGACGCCTATCGAGACCGGCGCGATCTTGATCCAGGCGTACTTGCCCAGGTGCCACATGAAGTAGGCGATATAGAGCGTGGACGCGACGTAGAAACCCAGATACCCGATCACAGAGACATACACGATCGTCGGCACGAGAACCGTCAGTATTTTCTTCAGCTCCTCGCGCGACACGAACGATTCGGCTGCTAACGCCGTATTTCGCAAAGCACGGACCAAGATCGCTGCGCCGGAGGCGCAGATGAACAGGCCGACATAAAAGGGAAAATAGCCGGCTTGCGGCCCGTCGTCTCCCCATCGGGCACCCAGGCGGTAGCTGTCGAATACGACGAGGGCGCCGAAGAGAAATATGAGGAGGGCGACACCGATTTCCACCGCCCTGACCGATGCCGCCGAATGTTGTTGCTCGCTTTCCATCCCCTCCCCGATCCGCCCGTCCCGCAATCCGGGGTTCTGGACGCGCGGTACCCTCGCGCCCGCCCAATCCTACCTCGCCAGGAAGCCCGCTTCCTTCATGAGCATGATGTGCCGCGCCTCCTCGCGCGCCACCCAGGCTTCGTATTCCTTCCCGGCCAAGGTGGTTTGGTTGAACGCGCCCTGCTCCAAAAAGCTCTTCCAATCGGGGGTTTCCCGCACCTTCTTCAGCAGGTCGACGTAGTACTGTTTCTGCTCCTCGGTCACACCACCGGGCATGAAAATGCCGCGCAGCATCAGGTACTCGACGTCGAGGCCGGTATCCTTGCACGTGGGAATGTCGTACCAGGACATCGTCTTGGTGATCTTTGTCTTGTAGGGCATGCGTTTGGCGTCGAACACGCACAGGGGGCGCAACGATCCGGCGCGCCACTGCGCCACGGCTTCGATCGGGTTGTTGACCGTCGAATCGACGTGCTTGCCGACCAGCTGTACCGCAACCTCGCCGCCTCCGCGATATGAAATGTAGATGAACTTGGCTCCGGTCTGTTTCTCGATAGCGACGGTGATGATCTGATCCTCCTGCTTCGAGCCCGTGCCACCCATCTTGAACTTTCCGCCGCCGGCCTTGACCGCGGCAAGGTATTCCTGGGGCGTCTTGTAGGGCGTCTCCGCGTTGACCCAAAGGACGAAGTTGTCCAGGGCCATCATCTGTACCGGCGTCAGATCGCGCCAATTGAACGGCGTATTGGTCGCAAGGGGGGTCGTAAACAGATTCGACAGGGTGATGATGAGCTTGTGCGGGTCGCCTTTCGACTCCTTGACGTCCAGGAAGCCCTCGGCACCCGCGCCTCCGGCCTTGTTGACGACGACCATCGGCTCCTTCATCAACTTGTTCTTGGCAATGATGCCCTGAATGATCCGCGCCATCTGATCGGCGCCCCCGCCGGTGCCGGCGGGAACGACGAACTCCACCGTCCTAGTGGGCTCCCAGGCCGCAAACGCCTGAACGGGTACGGCTGCCCCCGCGGCGAACAGCGCGAGCGCCGCGGTCTTACACCAAGGACGATTGGTAAAGTTGCGCATTTCTCCTCCTCCTGTTGCCAAGACACCAAACGGAATGGACCCCCATCGATACCTGCGGTTCCATCTATTTCATGCAATCCATTATTCGCGCGTCGATTATCGCCACAAGCTCCTTACGCAACCTTGACTGAGGTCAAGGCCGCGCCGCGGACTCAGGTCTCGCGAGGGGGCGAGGTTCGACCGGCGAGCCACTTTCCGGCCACTACGACCGATCCGGCGCCGATCAGCCCGGCCGCCGACAGCTCGAACTTGTGGCCGAAGACCGCAAAAAGCTCGAAGTCGACCATCCAATGGGCGTTCGCCTTGAACCACTCGAGCACGACCGGGTCGGTCACCAGCATCTCGCCCGATACGTAGCCGATCAGCGCGGCCCCGACGGTGATGATCACCGGATAGGTCTCCATGATCTTCATCAGCATGGTCGCGCCGAAAACCACCAGCGGAATGCTGATGAGCAGGCCCAGCACCAGAAGCACGATGCTGCCTTTTGCCACCGCGGCCACCGCGATGACATTGTCCAGGCTCATCACCAGGTCCGCGATCAGGATGGTTTTGATTGCGCCCAGCAGATGCGAACTCGACTTGACGCCGTCGCCGCCGTCATCCTCCGGGACCAGCAATTTCACCGCGATCCAGAACAGCAGCGCGCCGCCGAGGAGCTTGAGGTAGGCGAGCTTCAGCAGCTCGACCGCGACGATGGTGAGCACGATGCGCAGCACCACCGCCGCGCCCGCCCCCCAGATGACCGCCTTCGTCTGCTGGTGCGCCGGCAACGAGCGCGCCGCGAGCGCGATCACGACCGCGTTGTCGCCGGACAGGATGATGTTGACCCAGATGATCGCCCCGAGCCCGAGCCAGAAATGCGACGTCAGAAGCTCTGCCATTCAGCGGTTTCCTCTCGTTTGCCTCGCCGCCTTCGCCCGCGGCGTTCAGAATAGTCCGACGACCTTCCCGTCGACGAGGTCGATCTTGACCGCGGAAGGCACCTTGGGAAGCCCCGGCATCGTCATGATATCCCCGCAGATCATCACGACGAACTCGGCCCCCGCCGCCAGCCGCACTTCGCGCACGTTGATCACGTGGTTGTCGGGGGCGCCGCGCAATTGCGGGTCGGTCGAAAACGAGTACTGGGTCTTGGCGACGCAAACCGGATAGTCTCCGTAGCCCTCCACCTGAAGCTTCTTGATCTGGTTGCGCACCTTGGCATCGGCCGTGACCTCGGAGGCACGGTAGATGCGCTGCGCGATCGCGTTGATTTTCTCCCATAGCGAGTCGTTTTCGCCGTAGACGAAGCGGAAACTGTTCTTCGTTTCGCACAACTCGACCACGATGTGGGCGAGCTCGGCGGCGCCGCGGCTTCCGTCTCCCCAGTGGGTCGCGATCACCACCGGAACACCCAGCTTCGCCATTCGCGCCTTGATGAAATCGTGCTCGCGCGGCGTATCGTAGGTGAAGCGGTTGATCGACACCACGCCCGGAGTGCCGTAGTGCTTGCTCACGTTCTCGACGTGCCGCTCGAGATTGACGATGCCGCGCTCGAGGGCGGCCATGTTCTCCTGGTTCACCGTCTTCAGGTCCGCGCCGCCGTGGTACTTCAGCGCGCGCACCGTGCCCACGATCACTGCCGCCGAGGGCCGCAGTCCGGATTTGCGGCACTTGATGTCGATGAATTTCTCGGCGCCGAGGTCCGCGCCGAAGCCGGCTTCCGTGACCACGTAATCGACCAGCTTCATCGCCGAGCTCGTCGCGATCACGGAGTTGCAGCCGTGCGCGATGTTGGCGAACGGGCCCCCATGGATGAAGGCGGGATTGTTCTCGAGCGTCTGCACCAGGTTCGGCTTGATCGCGTCCTTCAAGAGCACGGTCATCGCGCCGTGGGCCTGGAGGTCGCTGGCGAGCACCGGTTTTTGGTCGCGCGTGTAGGCGACCACGATCCTGCCTAGGCGCGCCTTGAGATCGTCGAGCGAGGTGGACAAGCAGAAGATCGCCATGACCTCGGAGGCGACCACGATGTCGAATCCGTCCTGGCGCGGATAGCCGTTGCCCGGGCCGCCGAGGCTCACCGTGATGTCGCGCAGCGCGCGGTCGTTCATGTCCACCACTCGCCTCCACGCGATGCGCCGCACGTCGATGGCGAGCTCGTTTCCGTGATGGATGTGATTGTCGATCATCGCCGCGAGCAGATTGTTCGCGAGCGCGATGGCGTTGAAGTCGCCGGTGAAGTGCAGATTGATGTCCTCCATCGGCACGACCTGCGCGTAGCCGCCACCGGCGGCGCCGCCTTTCATGCCGAACACCGGCCCGAGCGAAGGCTCGCGCAGGCAGATCATCGCTTTCTTGCCGATGTGATTGAGCGCGTCGCCCAGGCCCACCGTGGTGGTCGTCTTGCCCTCGCCCGCAGGAGTCGGCGTCATCGCCGTGACCAGGACGAGCTTCGCGTTAGGGCGCGTCT
>VBCJ01000141.1 GCA_005884335.1 Betaproteobacteria bacterium
CGGCTCGCTCAAGCGCCTCGGCGACGCGCTCGAGGGAGACGAGGTGCCGCTCGCGCGCCATGAACAGATCTTCTCCCCCTGCTTGCCAGCCGGCGAGCGTGAGCAGCGTGCGACGCAGCGCGTCGAGACCCTCGCCTGTCTTGGCAGAAACGTGGATGCGCCAGCCCTGCTCGTTCTGCTCGGCCCGAGGCGCGCCGCCGGAGAGATCGATCTTGTTGAATACGGTAACGGGCTTGAGTTTTCTCGGGAGTCGCTCGACGATGGCGACATCGGCGGCCGTGACCCCTTCACGTGCGTCGACGACCAGCAACATCGCGTCCGCCCGCTCGATAGCCTCCCAGGTGCGTGCGATTCCGATTGCTTCCACCTTATCGGCAGCGTCTCGCAGACCAGCAGTATCGATGATATTCACGGGCACGCCCTCAACCTGAATGGTCTGTCGCACTGCATCGCGCGTGGTGCCGGGGATTTCAGTGACGATGGCGAGGTCCTCTCCGGCAAGCCGGTTGAGGAGCGACGATTTTCCTACGTTGGGCTGGCCAGCCAGTACCACCTGAAGTCCGCTGCGAAGGACGCTGCCCTGACGGCCGCGAGCAAGCGAACTGCGAACGTCCTCCTGCAGGTGCCTCAGGCGCCCGCGGGCGTCCTCTCGGTCCACTTGATCGATTTCCTCGTCGGGAAAATCCAGGGTCGCTTCCACGAGCACGCGCAGCTCGACGAGCCGCTTCGCAAGGTTTCCGATCACCTCCGAGAATTCGCCGCGCAGCGAGCGCAGCGCGCAACGCGCCGCGGCCTCGGTAGCGGCGTCGATGAGGTCTGCCACGCCCTCGGCCTGCGCGAGATCGAGCCTGTCGTTCAGGAAAGCGCGACGGGTAAATTCGCCGGGCTCGGCGAGACGCGCGCCAAGCTCTAGGCATCGCCTCAAGATCATGTGCAGCACCACAGGCCCCCCGTGACCCTGTAGTTCGAGCACATCTTCGCCGGTATAGGACGCCGGTGCGGGAAAGAAAAGTGCGATGCCGTCGTCGATCGGCTCACCGGTGGCGGCGCGGAAGGTCGCACGCACGGCCAGTCGCGGCGCCGGTACACCACCGAGCAAGTGTGATGCGAGCTGCTCGAGCTTCTTCCCGGAAACGCGCACGATACCGATACCGGCCCTTCCCGGCGCGGTCGCGACAGCCGCGATCACCTCGGTATCGGACGGTCCTGCCATGGTTGCTTCCGGGCGTTATCGTCCCGCCCGCAATCGGGCGGCATCTTAGCGTCTTGCGCTGGCGGCGGCTTTTTCTCCTTCGATCATGCGGGTGATTTGCCATTGCTGCAGGATCGACAGGATATTGTTGACGAACCAGTAGAGAACCAGACCCGAGGGGAAAAAGTAGAACATCACCCCGAATGCAAACGGCATGATCATCATGACCTTGGCCTGAACCGGATCAGGCGGCGTGGGATTCATCTTGGTCTGGACGATCATGGAGGCCATCATCAGCGTTGGAAGCACGTACCAAGGATCGGGCGCCGAAAGATCCTTGATCCAGAGATAGAAAGGGGCCTGGCGCAGTTCAACGCTTTCGAAGAGCACCCAGTAGAGCGCGACGAAGACCGGAATTTGCACGAGGATCGGCAGGCAACCACCCAGCGGATTGATTTTCTCGGTCTTGTATAGCTCCATCATCGCCTGGTTCATCTTCGTTTTGTCGTCCGCATACTGTTCGCGGAGCTTCATCAGCCGCGGCGTCACCAGTTTCATCTTCGCCATCGAGCGGTAGCTCGCGGCCGACAGCGGGAAAAAGATCAGCTTGATGACCACGGTGAGCAGGATGATGGCAAGACCCCAGTTCCCCATCCAGCCATGGAAAAGTTTGAGGACCCAGAAGAGCGGCGCCGCGATCACCGTAAGCCATCCGTAGTCGACAACGAGTTCCAGTCCCGGGGCGACCGAATGCAAGTGGTCCTGATCCTGAGGGCCTGCATACAGCGGCACCACGACGCGGGCGCTAGCGCCCGGCGCAATCGGTCCAAGGGGCACGATCACGCCGACCGAATAAAGGTCCTCGGCGAGCTTTCGCGCGTAGAACTCGCGCAGCGACTTGTCGGGAGGAAGGAGCGCTGCGACGAAATAGTGCTGAATGATCGCGATCCACCCGTTGTCGGAGCTCTTCGGATAAGGGGTCTTGCCCTTGGCGATATCTTCGAAACTGACCTTCTGAAACTTGCTCTGTTCGGTATAAACCGCGGCCCCAGTGTAGGTCTGCGCCATATAGGGATCACCTCCGGGGGACTTGCCGTCGCGGGTGATCTGAAAATAGGCGTGGGTTGCGAACGGCTTGACCGTGCCGTTCGCGATCTCCTCGGCGATATCGATGCGATAGCTCGCAGGATAGAACGTCAGAATCTTGGTTACCCTGATGCCTTCCGGCGTGTCTGCCTGGAGGCGCACGTCGAGCCTGTCCTGACCCTGTTCGAGAGTGAATTCCCTGGCGGACGCGTGAAACAGCGTCCGGTGATTCGGCAGGCCCTCGCCGATCAAGCCGCTTTGCGCGGCATAACGATGCTCGGGCCCAAACAGCACGAAATTCTTCGTCTCGTGGAGCGTATCCTTATGCTTGAGCAATTCCAGGTAGACGATGTCCCCGCCTTGCGTATCGATTTCCGCAAGCATGGTATCCATGTGAACTCGCAGGCGCTCCCGGGGTTTGCCCGCCGGTGCCAATGTCGTGGGCAGCGCATCCCCGCTCTTCTCCGTGGATGTCGCTGCCCCGGAGCTCGGCGTCGGCACCGGCCCCTGCGTCGGCGGGTTGGCAGGCGCGGGAGGCCGAAGCTCCTTCTGCCACGCCTCCCAAAGGAGCAGCAGCGAGAAAGCGAACACTAAGAACAGGATCAAACGCTGAGTGTCCATGAGGGAAGCAGACAATTACGGGACCGGGTCATGTCCACCCGGGTGCCAAGGATGACAGCGAGCAAGCCGCGCGAGGGCAAGCCACGCGCCCCGCGCTGCGCCGTGGCGTTCGAGCGCCTCCAGAGCGTATGCGGAGCAGGAAGGGTGGAAACGGCAGTGCATACCGAGCAGCGGGCTCAAACCGTAGCGATAACTCCGGATCAAGAGCGATAACAGTCTGCTCACGACGATCCCGCCAGGCATCGCTCGACTTCCGCCAATACAACTGTACCCACGGTCAAGCGAATCAGAATATCGCGGCTTCCAAGTCGCGCTTGTTGGGCTCGAAACAACTCCCGCAACAGACGCTTCATCCGGTTGCGGTCGACTGCGCGCGGAAAAACGCGCTTGGGAACGATGAGACCTAGCCTGGGAACACCGAGCAGGTTTGCTCTGAATAGCACGCTGAACCCGGGACGCTTGAGTGCACGCCCGCCGGAAAGCAACGCTGCAATATCGGCCGTTCTGAGCCGCTGCCTTCGACCGTAACGCCTGCGAGCGCTCAAACGCTCAAGCGGGCACGCCCCTTAGCGCGGCGTGCCCGAAGCACGGCCCGGCCCCCGCGCGTGCGCATGCGAACAAGAAACCCGTGAGTACGTTTCCTGCGAACGACCGAGGGGTGAAAAGTACGTTTCATTTGAGGGGATTCCTGAGGCGGACAATAACCTTTAATTAAACGATATTTTAGCCAGAATTGTCAAAGAATTAAGCGCTCTGGTAGTGGGTCAGTTTGCGGAGAGTGGCTGACTGTCTGATATAGTTCGCTCCTCTGAACTGAATCCTACGGTTTTCCCGATATGAGCCACAACGGGTTCATATGTATTGCGTATTGCTATGGGGTCATATAGACTTATATAATCTTATATAAGAGACATTCGATGCCAAAACGGGCGACCTTAATTCAATTCGACGAGGCGGTAGACCGAATGCTTCGTCTCTTCAAAAAAGTAAGCGGGATAAGTCTGGCCGTAATTGCAAATCGTGCCGTCGAGACCCACATAAAAAGTGAGCTTCATCAAAACGCCGGCCTGAAGGCAAAGTATGACATAGAGGAAGCCAAAATCTCGGCATCAGTCGGCGGCAATGTCTCGATGATCACGCGACGGAAGCCAAGGAACAGAAATGCAGCATAAAGGTTTTGGAGGTATGACCATGGACGCCGTCTCAGCAAGCGAACGGCTGATCGTGGCGTTGGACGTGGACACAAAGGACGAAGCTGCGGAGATTGTAAAAGCTCTAGGCGATGCCGTGAGCTTTTATAAGGTGGGCTATCAATTGTATATCGCAAGCGGATTGGAGGTTGTTAGAGAACTCACTAGGCAAGGGAAAAAGGTGTTCCTTGACCTTAAGTTGGATGACACGCCTCGAACAGTGGAAAAAACCATAAAGAATATGGAGAAAGACGGCATAGAGTTCTTCACGCTCCAAGGAAATGAGGACACAGCGAAGGCTGCGCGAGCTGGAAGAGGCGAACGGGAAAATCCTAAATTTCTGCAAGTTCCGCTCCTGTCGAGTTGGGACACCAAAGACTTGCGAGAACATCTCCATATAACCGATACGGCCCATCGGGTGGATCTTGATGGCGTAGTCGTGCGCCGAGCACGTCGTATTCTTGACGCTGGGTGTGATGGCGTAATTGCGTCCGGAACATCGGTCAGAAAACTCCGGCAAAAAATTCCGGACATTCTCATTGTGTCTCCTGGAATTCGTCCAGAGGGATCAGACCCCAATGATCATAAGAGAATGCTGACGCCATTTGACGCGATAAAAGCGGGAGCCGACTATTTGGTAGTTGGAAGACCAATTCGCAATTCAGATGATCCTGCCGGTATGGCTCGCCAGATACAGAATGAAATTAGGCGAGCTTTAGCGGATAAGAATCCAGGTCCTGCATCAGTCCATAGGGTCTCAATGATTCCAGCCTGAGTGAGCCAATAAACTAGCTAGAACTCATCTCAAAAATGTCGTATGAGAATCACGAGACAACCAAGATGGACGAAGCCCAGATAGTTGGCGACGTGATACTCGTGGCGCGACAGGATGCGACGAAAGTTCTGTAGCCAAGCAAACAGTCGCTCGATCTTCCAGCGACGCTTGTAACGCCGAAGCGCGCGACCGTCCTGCGTGGGCGCTCGAGTGCGGTTGCTCTTATGAGGGGCGATCAGTTCAATACCCTGGGCAGCGAGCTCGGCGTCGAGCTTGTCACTGTCGTAGGCGCGATCCCCGATCAATCGGGCAGGGGCAGAGGCGACAAACCGGCCGCCGACAGTGTCTGGTGCAAGGGTGATTTCATGTGGCGAAGCAGATGCAACGTGTACGGCGACAGGAAGACCATGGCGGTCTGCCACCGCCATGAGCTTCGTACCTTTGCCCCGCTTGGTCTTTCCCACGCAGAGCCCCCTTTTTTCGCCACTACGAAAGTGCCGTCGATAAAGCACTCCGACAGATCCAGTGAGCCTCGACTTCGTAAGTCCTCGGCCAACACCTCCAGCAGCGCTCTGAACGCACCGCACTTCACCCACTCTTGGAAGCGTCGGTGGCAGGTCTGGTATGGTGGAAATCGGCCAGGAAGGTCTGCCCACGGGGCCCCGGTACGCAGAATCCAGAACACGCCGTTGAGTACTACACGGTCTTCCAGCCGCGGCCGCCCGCGCCCGTCTTTGCGCCGTGGCTTCGTTAGCAGCGGTTCGATCAAGCTCCATTGTTCGTCGGTCAGCTGTTCGGCTCGGCTCATCTCCTGTTACTTCGGGAAAAATGACCTCCCAAAGTTAACAGAAGTCCTTGTTCGTAAACAGCACTATTTTTGAGATACGCTTTAGTTACTAAGTCGGATACGACCGCAAGCGCAGCAATTTCTTCAAGACTCCCAAACATGGTTGATCAGGTTTTGCCCAAACGTGGCTCAACTCTCAGCCTACCGCTTACCGACCCCATCGCGCCTTAGCAGCCTTCTTGGCGATCTCAGTGCGCTTCTTGGCGGACATGGATTCCGCTCTGGCCTTGCCGCCTTTCAGTCCACCCAGCCGCCCTAGAGCGACCGCAGCGGGGTTCTTGCCCTCGATCTTGAGCATGGGCTGGCCCCCTACAGCCTGGGATACGATGGCCGCCGCAAGCTGGTTTAGATCGTCCTTTGTGGCCTTCCTTGAGCGCTTAGGCATACGCCAACGTGCCAGACCGCGCTAAATCCGTCAATACCATAGGGATTCAAAGTGGCCCGCACCCCGCTCTGGCCGGCTGTGGATAACTTTCCAGGAAACAGGTAAAATCATCCTGCTGTTTTCCCGAACCGAACCATATAAGTCTCCATGCAGGGTTTCTGGGCCTCGTGCCTGAGTCGCTTCGAAAAAGAGCTTCCCGCTCAGCAGTTTAATACCTGGATCCGGCCGCTCAAACTGGACGCCTCGGCGGCACCATCCGGGGAGCTGCGTTTACTCGCTCCGAACCGCTTTGTGCTGCAGTGGGTGAAGGAACGGTTCGTGCCTCGCATCGAGACGATGGGGGCAGAATTCTTCTCGTCCCCAATCCGCGTATCGCTCACCCTCGAAACCGCAGACGCAGCGGAGCCCATCAAGACTTCCAGCCCCGCGATCCGCGCCGCGCGCACTCTCGCGCCCCGATCTCCGCACGCCGAGCGTTCGAGCCTCATTCCAGAATTCAGCTTCGACGGCTTTGTCGCCGGAAAAGCCAATCAGCTGGCGCGCGCCGCCGCGCTGCAGGTCGCCGAACACCCCGGCACATCGTACAACCCGCTCTTCATCTACGGTGGCGTCGGCTTGGGAAAGACCCACCTGATTCACGCGGTCGGCAACCTTGTTCTCGCGCAACATCCGAGTGCGCGGGTGCGCTACCTCCACGCCGCGCAGTACATCTCCGACGTCATTAGAGCCTATCAACAAAAGTCTTTCGATGAGTTCAAACGCTACTATCACTCACTCGATCTCCTTCTGATCGACGACATCCAGTTTTTCACCGGGAAGGACCGCACCCAAGAGGAGTTTTTTTACGCATTCAATGCTTTGATCGAAGCTCACAAGCAGCTCATCATCACCTGCGACACCTATCCGAAGGATCTTGCAGGAATGGACGAGCGCCTCAAGTCACGCTTTTCGTGGGGCCTGACTGTGGCAATAGAGCCTCCGGAGCAGGAAATGCGGGTCGCAATCATCTTAAAAAAGGCCGAAGCAGTGTCGCTCAAGCTCTCGGAGGAAGTCGCCTTCTTCATAGCCAAGCACATCCGCTCGAACGTACGCGAACTCGAAGGCGCGCTGAAGAGCGTCATCGCTTATTCGCGCTTCAACGGCCGAGACATCACGCTTGACACCGCCAAGGAGGCGCTCAAGGACCTCCTAACCGCACAAAACCGGCAGATCACAGTTGACAATATCCAGAAGACCGTCGCCGAGTACTACAAGATCAAGGTATCCGACATGCACTCGAAAAAACGCAGCCGAAACGTCGCTCGGCCTCGCCAGCTTGCAATGGCGCTCGCGAAGGACCTCACCCAAATGAGCCTGCCGGACATCGGCGACGCGTTCGGCAACCGCGACCATACGACAGTCCTCCATGCGTGTCGCACCATCGCAACCCTGCGAGAGAAGAACCACGACATCAACCGCGACTACCACGTGCTCGAGCAGGTACTCAAAGGGTGAACAAGCTGCGCACAACCATGGGACGAATTGTGGGCAAATGGCGCCGTCGAGGAGTGGCGGCTTTTTGTTCATATTTTTACCACGGCCTATTTTGCTCTTTACTAACAGTTTACAAACGCCGAAGCCTCGTGCGTTTACTGCTTGAGCAGAGTTATCCACCTAGAAGATCGTGATCATCATCATAATCAAGGAAATAAAATGAATCTGCTGAAGACCCAACGCGAAGCGCTGCTCGCGCCTCTGCAGGCGGTCACTGGAATCATCGAGCGGCGTCATACGCTGCCGATCTTGTCCAATGTGTTGCTTTCTAGGACGGACAACAACATCGAGTTCGTCGCTACTGACATCGAGATCGAGATTACGACGAACATGACCATCGAGGGGACCGGGGATACCAAGAAAATAACCGTAGGAGCGCGAAAGCTCGTCGATATTCTGCGCGCTCTTCCGGAGGGATCGGAGGTTACCCTTGCGTTGCAGGACAAGAGGCTTCAGGTAAAGTCAGGAAAAAGCCGTTTCAACTTGCAGACGCTCTCGGCAGAGGATTTTCCGAGATTGACTCTGCTCGAGGCGTCGGCTACGAGCTTCTCGGTTTCGCAAAAGTTGCTGAAATCGCTTTTAGGGCTGGTTCAGTATGCAATGGCTCAGCAGGATATCCGCTACTATCTCAATGGCCTGCTCATGGTCGTCGAGGAAGGGCAGCTGAAGCTGGTGGCGACCGATGGGCACAGGTTGGCCTACGCAAGCCGAGAAGTCGGGGGAAAGAATCTCTCCAAGCAGGAAGTGATACTTCCCCGCAAAACGATTATCGAGCTTTCGAAGCTCCTTGAGGACAGCGATGATTCCGTTGCGATCGAATTGTCCTCGGCCCAGGCTAAGTTTAGGTTTGGCAACGTGGTGCTCGTGTCGAAGTTGGTAGACGGAAAGTTTCCCGACTATGGCCGAGTGATCCCGCAGAACCATCCGAAGAAGCTGAAGCTCGAGCGGATTGCTCTGTTGCAGGCGTTGCAGCGGGCGGCGATTCTCACCAGCGACAAGTTTCGCGGCGTGCGCTGGGTTCTGGGCGACGGGAGTCTCAAGATAAGCTGCAGCAATACCGAGCAGGAGGAAGCCCAGGAAGAGCTTGATGTGCCGTACAAAGGGGAGACGCTCGACATCGGGTTCAATGTCGGCTATCTCGTGGACGTGCTCAACAATCTCGACGTTGCCGAGGTCGAGTGCGGATTGGGCGATGCCAATTCGAGCGCGCTGTTTACCCTGCCGGGGCGCAACGATTTCAAATACGTCGTGATGCCGATGCGGATCTGAGTGAAGAGAAAATAAATGTCTGAAGCAGAAAAGAACGATCAGGCGCGCGACCAATACGATTCCGATAGCATCAAGGTACTGAAGGGTCTGGATGCGGTGCGCAAGCGCCCGGGCATGTACATCGGTGACACCTCCGATGGGACCGGACTACACCACATGGTGTTCGAGGTCGTGGATAACGCCATCGACGAGGCATTAGCGGGTTTCTGTAACGAGATCACGGTCACGATTCACACGGACAACTCGATCAGCGTAATCGATAACGGGCGCGGCATTCCCACAGAGCTCCACAAGGACGACGAACAGAAACGCTCGGCCGCGGAGATCGTGATGACCGAGCTTCACGCGGGCGGGAAGTTCGACAACAATTCCTACAAGATCGCCGGCGGCCTGCATGGCGTCGGCGTGTCCGTGGTCAATGCGCTCTCCGACTGGCTGCGCCTTAGCATTCGACGCGACGGAAAGAGCCACTTTATGGAATTCCGGCGCGGCGTGCCCGTGGCGCCGCTCAAGGTCACCGGCAAGACCGAGAGACGCGGCACCGAGGTGCATTTTCTGGCGAGCGCGGAGACCTTTGGGGTGGTCGAATACCACTTCGACATCCTGGCGCGACGGCTGCGCGAGCTTTCGTTCCTCAACAACGGGGTCAAGATCCAGCTAGTCGACCAACGCTTCGGAAAAGAGGAGAACTTCGCGCACACTGGCGGGGTGAAGGGGTTTGTCGAATACATCAATCGAAGCAAAAACGTGCTGCACAGCACGCCTTTTCATGCAATCGCGCAGAAGGAAGGCATCACGGTCGAAGTGGCGATGCAGTGGAACGACTCCTATCAGGAGCAGGTGCTCTGTTTCACGAACAATATTCCACAGCGTGACGGCGGCACTCACCTGACGGGCCTGCGGGCCGCCATGACACGCAGCTTGAATCAATATATCGAATCGAACGAAGTCGCCAAGAAGGCCAAGGTCGAGACCACCGGAGACGATATGCGTGAAGGCCTGTCGTGCGTGCTCTCGATCAAGGTGCCCGAGCCGAAATTCTCTTCGCAAACGAAGGACAAGCTCGTTTCCTCTGAAGTGGGGCCGGTGGTCCAGGAGCTCGTAGGCGAAAAACTGAAGAATTTTCTCCTCGAGCGGCCGAACGATGCCCGCATCATCTGCGGCAAGATCGTGGATGCGGCACGAGCGCGTGAAGCTGCGCGCAAGGCGCGGGAGATGACGCGCCGCAAAGGCGTCCTCGACTCGTTCGGGCTGTCCGCCAAGCTCGCCGACTGTCAGGAGAAGGACCCAGCACTTTGCGAGCTCTACATCGTCGAGGGCGACTCAGCTGGCGGTTCGGCTAAACAAGGTCGCGACCGCAAGTTCCAGGCCATCTTGCCGTTGAAAGGTAAGATACTGAACGTCGAAAAAGCGCGGTTCGACAAGCTGATCTCCTCCCAGGAGATCGTGACCTTGATCCAGACGTTGGGCACCGGGATAGGCAAGGACGAGTACGATATCTCGAAACTGCGCTACCACCGTATCATCATCATGACCGACGCCGATGTCGATGGCGCGCATATTCGCACGCTGTTGCTTACGTTTTTCTATCGACAGATGCCGGAGCTCGTTGAGCACGGACACGTATACATCGCGCAACCCCCCCTCTACAAGGTGAAGCTGGGCAAGCAGGAACGCTATTTCAAAGACGACCACGAGCGTGCACAGTTCATGCTCGCACAGGCTCTGGTGGGAGCGTCTCTCGCGCCCAGAAAGGGAGGGCAGGCAATCGAGGGCAAGACGCTTGAGCAGCTCGCGAAGGCCTATCTATTTGCCGAGGCAGTGGTGGTGCGAGCCTCGAAGATCATCGACGTCGAGGCCTTGGCCGCGCTCATGCGTGGCGTTAAAGTCGATCTTTCCAATCCGCAGTCTGCGGGGGCGAGCGCGCTCCGGCTCAAACAGGCTATGGCTGCCAAAGGGAACGGGGTCAATGTAAGCGCGCGCTACGACGGCAAGAACGAGCGCCACCAACTGGTGATCGAGCGGACCCACCACGGAAATGTCCGAACGAGCGTGCTCGACGATGATTTTCTGTCGTCGGGCGACTACCAGCAACTCAACCGGATCGCGCAACTACTGCAGGGCCTCATCGGGCCTGGTGCCGTGATCAAGCGCGAGGACAAGGAAGAAGGGGTTGCCGATTTTCCGCAAGCCATGAAGTGGCTGCTCGGAGAAGTCGAGCGCAGCGCGGCGATCCAGCGCTACAAGGGCCTCGGAGAGATGAATCCGGAACAACTCTGGGAGACTACGATGGATCCGCAGTCTCGGCGGCTGCTCAAAGTGCAGATCGAAGACGGGATCGCCGCGGATGAGATCTTCACCAAGCTGATGGGCGACGACGTCGAGCCCCGGCGGGTGTTCATCGAGCAGAACGCACTGGTCGCGCGGCTCGACGTTTGAAGGTCGCCGACGATGGCGGGCGTGCCGGTATCTAAGCCGCTTTCTTGCTTCGAACCGCCCGCCGGCGATTGGCAGGTCGCTTCGCGCGCGTCTTGCTTTCGGCTTTCGGCTTCGCTGGGGTTCTTTCGGGTGCTTCGAGCGTTGCGGGCGGGCGCGCGGCAGCTTTCGCTGCGCGAGGCGCGAACTCGAACCCCACCTTGCCGTCTGCGCCGCGCACCAGGAACGCCGAAAACGGCCTGCCTTTCCGGGAAATGAATCGGTGCAAAAGATCGGTCTTTCCCGTTGCAAGCAGTTTCTTTATTTCCTCGGGCTCAACGGGTCGCTGCAGAATCACGCGTCCGGAGCGAAAGTCGCAGCGCCGGGTGGGATGGACGCTATTCTCACAGACGTATGCCATCGGCTGCTCGAACACTCGGCCGCCGCACTTCGGACAGGGACCGAGCGGAGTCAGACCTGAAAAATCCACTTTTTCCGCAGCGTCATCACCTGCCTGGCGCCCGAAGTCGAACTCTGCACGCAGCTCGGGGGTGAGCCGCACCATTGCGGCGAACGGTTTTCCGACTCGGCTGCGGAAACCCGTCAGAGGGCCCACCGAGCGCTTAGCGATCAGAGTTTCAATCTCCTCGGGGGCGAACTCGCGGCTGGACACCACTTTCCAGATCGAAAAATCGCATTTCTGGCACTTGAACTTGCGGTAGTTTTCCTGCACTGTACCGCCGCACTTCGGGCACGGAGTCTTCAGGGTGCGGAACACGGTATCGGGTATGACCCCGCGCTTGATGCGGGAAACCATTTCCCGGGTGAGATCGACGATGTGCTCCATGAACTCGCTGCGCGGCAGAGTCCCGTGCTCCATCTGTTTCAGCTTGAATTCCCAGTTACCGGTGAGCTCCGGGGAACACAACTCGTTGACGCCGAAATGGCGCAGCGCGAAGAGCAGTGAAGAAGCCTTGGGCGTTGGCTGAAGTTCGCGACCGGAGCGGTGGACATAGTCTTCGTAGATCAGACCCTCGATGATCTGCGCACGGGTTGCCGGGGTACCCAGTCCCTTCTCGCTCATCGCTTCGCGCAGCTCCTCGTCCTCAACCAGTTTTCCGGCGCCTTCCATCGCCGAGAGAAGCGTTGCCTCGGTGAAGCGTGCCGGCGGCTTCGTCTGGCTGGCGCGAACCTCCACCTCGCGCGCGCGTACCTTCTCTCCATTCTTGATTGCGACAAGACTTGAAGACTCACCTGTTTCCGCTTCCTTACCGTAGACCTCAAGCCAGCCGGCTTGGGTCATCACTCTGCCCTCGGTCTTGAAAGCCTCGCCTTCGACGCGGGTGAGTCGGGTCGTAACGAGATACTCGGCTGCCGGGAAAAAAACGGCGAGAAAACGCTTCACCACCAAGTCGTAGAGCTTCCTCTCCGCCTCGGACAGATGTCGCGGCAGCTGCATCGTAGGGATGATCGCGAAGTGGTCGGAAATCTTCTTGTTGTCGAATACGCGCCTATTCGGCTTGACCCAGCCGTTCCTGAGAATCTGGGCAGCGTGCCGCGCGTATCCCGAGGTTTTCTGCGCTGCAATAGTGTCCAGCGCCTTCTTCACCGTGCCGAGGTAGTCCTCGGGCAGCGCACGAGAATCCGTCCGCGGATAGGTGAGAGCCTTGTGCCTTTCGTACAACACCTGTGCGAGCCCGAGCGTGGTCTTCGCCGAAAACCCGAAGCGCCCGTTCGCATCACGCTGCAGGCTCGTCAGGTCGTAGAGTAGAGGGGAAAGCTGCGATACCGGTTTCGCCTCCTCGGTGGCAACGCCCGACTTCCTGAGACACTTATCGCGGATGGCCGCGGCCCGCTTCTCGTCCCACAGCCTCTCAGGCCTTGCTTCGCCGTCTGCCTTCTGGAAGCTTTCGTCGAACCAGCGGCCAGGGTACTCGCCCTGCGCGGCGGCAAACGTCGCGTGGATTTCCCAATAGTCGCGGGCCTTGAAGCCGCGTATGCGATCCTCGCGCTCGACGAGAATCGCGAGCGTCGGTGTCTGCACACGGCCGACCGTGGTCTTGTAAAAACCGCCTTCTTTCGAGTTGAAGGCTGTCATGGCGCGTGTGCCGTTGATGCCGATGAGCCAATCCGACTCGGAGCGGCACAGGGCAGCGTCGGCTAGGGGGAGCAACTCGCGGTCCTTGCGGAGCTGCTCGAAACCTTCCTTAATGGAGCTTTGCGTCATCGACTGCAGCCACAAACGCTCGATTGGCTTCTTGTTGCTGGCGTGCCGAACGATATACCGGAAAATCAACTCGCCTTCCCGACCCGCGTCGCAGGCGTTTATCACGCCGGTCAAGTCCTTGCGTCGCAGCAACTTGACGAGGAGCTTGAGGCGTTCCTCAGTGCGCTCGATCGGCTTCAGATCGAAGTGCGGTGGGATCACAGGCAGGTGGGCAAAGGACCACTTGCCTCGTTTGACCTCCACGCCTTCGGGCGGAACGAGCTCGAGCAGATGGCCGATCGCCGACGAAAGCACGTAGTCCCCACTTTCGTAGTACTCGCCGTGGCGCGTAAAGCCACCCAAAGTGCGCGCGATGTCATTCGCCACTGAGGGCTTTTCGGCGATGATGAGTTTCTTGGCCACTGAGAAGAAGAGATTGCGAAAAGAAACAGACGACAGGATTCGAGTCCGTCTCTACGCGAAGCGCAGAATGATAAGTGTAATCGGAACGTGAAGCAAGAAACTGTCGCGCGCGAATGCCGAGTCCGTCTCGGGAGCTCGGCTCGATACTAGTGCGTCTGGCGCTTCTCGCCGTCGGGTATCAACTCGTCGAGAATCAGGGCGTCTACATTGCCCCGGCGCGTCCAAAGCACCATCAGGACGATCACCTTGAGCTTGTCCAAACCCACGACTTCGTTGGGTAAGGCCATCCCGCGCTCGATGATGAGTTCGCGCAGCAACGGGGTGAGGATTTTTGCACTCTCAAGAAACGCGATGAAGCCTCGGCTCTCCAAGGACAACTTGGTCGCTTCGTCTGCAGAATAGCCGCGGAAGGATTGTCGTGCGTCGAGGGATTCCGGAAGGGCTTCCCTGGGAAGATCCGTGAGGGTATTCAGCCATTCCAGCGCGTCCTCGATGTCGTCGTTCTCGAAGCCCGCCGCATGCAGCTTGCGCTCGAGCGTATCCTGATCGGGGTAAGTTTCGGTCTGGTAGTAATTCTCGAAAAGGTATACGAGTACGTCGAACATTCGCTATGAATCCTCAGCGGACACGTTGGTATAGACCTCCGGGGAGGCCGGCTATTTTTCCTTCCAGCTCCAACTGCAGCAGAATGGCCGATACGATTTCGGCCGTCAAGCCGCTGCGCGTGATCAAGCCGTCAATATCGCAGGGATCGAAACCCATCTTATCGAGCAAGTCGTGACCCCCGCTGGGTTCCGGCGATCTCGTTTCGGGTGCCCCCGCGGCCCCGAGCTCCTCGAGAACGTCTTGCGCACTCTCGACGAGCTTCGCGCCCTGCT
>VBCJ01000142.1 GCA_005884335.1 Betaproteobacteria bacterium
TGCACGAAGGCGCGGTCGATCGGCCTGCGGTTCCTCGCCGAGAACTCGGGAAGTTTTTTCTTTCGCTCGGCGAGCGTCGGGCTGCCCTCGCCCGTCCAGACGAAGGCGTCGAGCGCGAGGCGCGCAACGCGCTCGGGGTGCGCTTGAGCGAAAAGCGCCGCCCGCAGCGCGCCCGAGGAGATTCCGTACACGAGCAGCTTCCGCGCGCCCGAGGTCTTGAGGATGTATTCGCTGCCGGCGGCGAGATCGTCGGCGCCGTTGGGAATGTCGCAGTTGATCGGGCGCGATTTGTCGGAGCGCCCGTAACCCTCGTGGTCCATGCACCAGGTCTCGAAGCCGCGGGCGGTGAACCAGTCCATCACCGAGGAATCGGGGCGCCCGGGGACCTTCAGATCGAAGGTCGGCTGAGAGGCCATCGATGAGCCGTGCGCGAAGAGCACGGTGCCGCGCCGTTGCGCGCCCGCGGCGGGGAGTTTTTGCCAGAGAAACAGCCGGACGTTCTCCTTGCCCTTGCTGATCCAATGCTCCTTTCCCGATTCCGCCGCGCGCGCTTTCGATACCGCCTGCTTCACGTCTTCCCTCTGGGGAAAATGCGAATTTTAGCACCCGCGCCCGGCACGTCGCGGGACGCTTCGGTCGCGGGCTCACGAACAGTCGAACAGCACCAGCTCGAGCGCCGCGGCGGTCGAGGTGCCGAAGGCGATCCTGCCACGGCCGCGCAGCATGACGCGGTCGCGGCGCAGCAGCACCTCGCGGTCTCCTTCGATCTGCACGTAGGTGCCGTTGGTCGATTCGTCGATCAGGATGTACTGCACGCCCCTGCGCTCGATGCGCGCGTGCAGGCGCGAAGCGGTCTTCTCGCCCACCACGATATCGCAGGTGGAATCGCGGCCGAGCGAGAGCGCCGTTTTCTCCCGCGGGAATTCCATGGTGCGCTCGCCGACCTCGAGGGTGAGCTTGACTTCCACCCTGGCGCTGGAGGCGAGCCCCGCGAACTGGGTCGCGTCCTCGGTGTCCCCCCACATCAGCTCGAACACGCGCACCGCGTCGTGCTTGCCCTTGACCTGGATCGCGTCCAGATCGCGCAGGCCCGCGCGTTGCGCCGCGGGCAAGGCGTTCGCGGTGGCGCCGCTCGTGAGAATCTGCCCCGCCTTGGCGAGCGCGGCGAGGCGCGCCGCGGTGTTGACGCCGTCCCCCCAGAAATCGCCCTTGTCCTCGAGGACGAGGCCGAAATGAAAGCCGATGCGGATGGCGAGCTTCACGCCCGCGGTCGGAGGCAGGGCGATCACGCGCTGCTGCATCTCCCTCGCCGCGTTGCAGGCCGCTTCCGGGTTGTCGAACACCACCATGATCTCGTCGCCTATCGTCTTGACGACCTGGCCCTCGCGGTTCGCGACGACTCCGCGGAGCTCGTTGAGGCAGGCCTCGATCGCTTTCGCGGCGGGCTTGTCGCCGAGCAGCTCGTAGAGGGCCGTGCTGCCGCTCACGTCGGCAAAAAGAATCGCGCGTTCCTTGGAGATCAGGGTCATCGCAACGGACTGTCGTACCAGCTCGCCCATTCGAACGCATGGGCTTGTTGCATTTTGGTAAAGTATCCCCTATTTTCCCGGGACCCGCCAACGCCCTCCCTCGGAGATTTCCATGACCGCCAACATCAAGGTTGCCGAGCGCAAGTGCTACATCAACGGCCAATTCGTCCGCAGCGGGAGGCAGTTCGCCAAGATCAACCCGGTCGACGGCACCGTGGTCGCGCAGGTGCACGAAGCCGACCGCGCGATGGTCGACGCGGCCGTGCGCGGGGCCAGGGCCGCGCTGAAAGGTCCCTGGGGCGGGATGGCGCTGCAGGCGCGCGTCGATCTGCTGCGCAAGATCGCCGAAGGGATCGAAAGGCGCTTCGACGATTTCCTGCAGGCCGAGGTCGCCGATACCGGCAAGCCCGTGTCGCTCGCGAGCCATCTCGACATTCCGCGCGGCGCGGCGAACTTCCGCGTCTTCGCGGACATCGTGCGCACCTACGGCACGGAGTCCTATCATCTGGACACGCCCGACGGCAAGGGCGCGGTGAACTACGCGATGCGAAAACCGCTCGGCGTGATCGGCGTGATCGCGCCGTGGAATCTGCCGCTCCTGCTCCTCACCTGGAAGCTCGCCCCCGCGCTTGCCTGCGGGAACACGATCGTGGCGAAGCCCTCGGAAGAAACACCGTCCACCGCGACGCTGCTCGCCGAGGTCATGCACGAGGCCGGCGTCCCGGCGGGCGTCTACAACGTGGTGCACGGCTTCGGGCCGGATTCGGCGGGCGAGTTCATCACCACGCATCCCGGCGTGAACGGAATCACCTTCACCGGGGAAACCACCACCGGCGCCGCGATCATGAAAGCGGTCGCGCCGACGGTGAAGCCGATTTCCTTCGAGCTGGGCGGCAAGAATCCCGGCATCGTCTTCGCCGACTGCGACTTCGAGGCCGCGGTGGCCGGGATGTCGAACGCGATCTTCTCCAACACCGGTCAGGTGTGCCTTGCGCCGGAGCGCGTCTACGTCGAGCGGCCGATCTTCGAGCGCTTCGTCGCTGCGCTGAAAGCCAAGGCCGAAGCCCTGGTGCTCGGCTTCCCGCAGGACAAGGCCACGAACATGGGGCCGCTGATCTCGAGGCAGCACCGCGAGAAAGTGCTCTCCTATTACGAGCTGGCAAAGAAGGAGGGCGCGAAGGTCGTCACCGGCGGGGGCGTGCCCAAATTCGGCGATGCGCGCGACTCGGGCGCCTGGATCCAGCCGACGCTCTGGACCGGGCTGCCCGAGACCGCGCGCACGGTGAAGGAGGAAATTTTCGGCCCGTGCGCCCACCTCGCCCCGTTCGACAAGGAGGAAGAAGCCGTCGCCATGGCGAACGACACCGTCTATGGCCTCGCCTCCACGGTCTGGACCAGCAACCTCGCGCGCGGCCACCGGGTCGGACAGGCGATGGAAGTCGGCATCTCCTGGGTCAACTGCTGGTTCCTGCGCGACCTGCGCACGCCCTTCGGCGGAGCCAAGCTCTCAGGGATCGGCCGCGAAGGCGGCCTGCACTCGCTCAATTTCTATTCCGAGCCGACCAACATATGCGTCAAGCTGTGAGCGCCGCCCCGCCGTGCTGAAACCGCTCGATTTCCAGAAATGGATCGAGGAGCACCGGCATCTGCTCAAGCCGCCGGTCGGCAACGCGCAGATCTGGCAGGACACGGATTTCATCGTCACCGTCGTCGGCGGGCCCAACCGGCGCACCGACTACCACGACGATCCTTACGAGGAATTCTTCTACCAGATGAAGGGCGATGCTTTTCTCAACGTCATGGAGAACGGCAAGCCCGGGCGATTCGATCTGAAGGAAGGCGCGATCTTCCTTATGCCGCCGCATGTGCGGCATTCGCCGCAGCGGCCCGAAGCGGGCAGCGTCTGCCTGGTGATCGAGCGCACCCGGCCGGAGGGCGTCAAAGACGGGTTCGAGTGGTATTGCCAGAAATGCCACTCCCTGCTGCACCGGGTCGAGGTGCAGTTGAGGAGCATCGTGAAAGACCTTCCGCCGCTTTTCGAGCAGTTCTACGCGAGCAAGGCGCTGCGCACCTGCGCGGAGTGCGGCGCCGTTCATCCGGGCAAAGAGTGAGGTGTGGACGATTTCATTGACTTTCCGCGTTTCAGTATTGAATACTTGTCTCGCAAACCGCGGGGCAGACACCGTTAAGCCGATCGACAAGGAGGCTGGATGCGTTGCGACCCGTCGTTGAATAAGCTTGCGGTGATCGCCGCGGCGCTTGTGCTTGGCGGTTGCGGCGGCATGCCCAAAAATGCCGAAGAGTTTCGGCAGTTCACGCTCGAACGGACGCGGGTTCTGGGTGCTATGAGCGTGGCCAAGGAAACCTTCGAGGTCGAGCGCCCTTTCCGGGAGGTGTCATCGACACTTCAAAAGAAGGCCAATGAATGCCTGAAGGTCGTTGTTAGACGGACCGGCACAGACAAATACGGCTACACTCGGTCCAGTGTTGATACGTTCAAACCCACCTTCATCGCGAGCTCCGGCAAGGCGGAACTTCATGTCCAGCTAAAGCGGAGCGCCGTGGTCGAGGTGGGGGCTCCGCCCGACGGCGCCTATCGCGTCGTGCTCGACGCCACTCCCGTCGCCGCTAAGCAAACGCGAATCGACATATACACGATGTCCGTAGACGACAGCCTGCTCCAAAGGACGCTCCGCGGCTGGGCGCGGGGCGACAACCTGGGTTGCCCGGACTTGACCAAGAGATAACTCGCCCAATGAACCAGCGCATTTGTGCAGTGCTGCTCGCAGCCAGCCTGTTCGCCAGCTGCTCGGGAATAAAGACATATCCCGATACGCTCCCCAAAAATATGCACGTACGCACCGAAACCAGCTCGAACGTGCGAGCCGCGCTTCATATCCATCGGGTCGACCCGAACTGCCTGACCGAATATCAGGGGACGGTTCAACTGGATAAGCCCTCGGTCGAGGTCGGCATACCCGCCGGGCGGATGAGCCTCGTGGCTTTCACTTTTTCGAGCTCCTCCTTCCTGAGAGGATCGAGCAGATCGGTGCGCTCTGACACCCTGCTGACAGCCCGCCCCGGCTACACTTACGACGTCAGGGTCAGCTATCTGGACGATATGTACAACGTGGCGATCCGTGAAATCGACCCGCGCCGATCCTCAGGCCGCGAAATCGAACGCAGGAGCCTGGGAACCTGCGTTCCCTCTTGAATCTCCGCCTCAGCGCACACCGGTGATCTCGCCGCGCGTCGACGAGCACCGCGAGGCGGCCCTGCGCGCCGGGCTCAGCTACGTCACCGACGGCCTGGCCGGCATCCGGCGCGAGCGCGCGGGAAAGGGCTGGGTCTTCTACGCACCGGACGGCCAGCGCATCACGGACAAGGCCGAGCGCAAGCGAATCAACGCCCTCGCGATTCCGCCGGCCTGGACCGACGTCTGGATAAGCCCGGACCCCGAAGGGCACATCCAGGCGACTGCGCGCGACGCGCGCGGCCGCAAGCAGTATCGCTACCATCCCCTGTACCGCGAGGCGCGCGACAAGTCGAAATTCGGCCGCATGCTCGAGTTCAGCGAAATCCTCCCCGAGATCCGCGAGCGCGTCGAACGCGATCTGCGCGCGCGCGATCTCACGCGGCGCCAGATCCTCGCCACCGTGGTGATGCTGCTCGACAAGACGCTGATCCGCGTGGGCAACGACGAGTACGCGCGCGAGAACCGCTCCTTCGGCCTCACCACCCTGCGCGAGCGTCATGTCGAGATCAAGGGCGCGAAGCTGCTCTTCAGCTTCCGCGGCAAGAGCGGAGTCGATCACACCGTGTCGATCACCGACCGGCGCCTCGCCCGCATCGTACAGCAGTGCCAGGACCTGCCGGGGCAGGAGCTGTTCAAGTACATCGACACGTCCGGCAAGCGCCAGACCATTTCATCGGACGACGTCAACGCCTATCTTCGCGAGATCACCGGCCGGGACATCACGGCGAAGGACTTCCGCACGTGGGCGGGCACGATGCTCGCGGCGAGGGAGCTGTTTCTCCTGGGGCCGGCGAAGAGCAAGCGCGAAGCCGAGCGCAACATGATCCGCGCGATCGACGCCGTGGCGAAGCGCCTCGGCAACACGCGCGCCGTGTGCCGCAAATACTACGTCCACCCCGGACTGGTGCGCGCCTATCTGCAGGGGCTCACCGCGCCGCTCGCCCCCGCCGCTCTGCCGAATCGCGTGCGCCGCGAGCATCCCACCGCCGCGCTCAGGCGCGACGAGATCGCGGTGCTTCAGTTTCTGCAGGAGGACGCGGCGGAGGCGTGAGCCCGCCGGAAATCCTGAGCATCGATGGAATCCACCGCCATATACCGCAAGCCGAAGAAGTGGATTGCGGCCGCACTTGGGCTGCTCATCCAGCCTGCAGGAATGCTGTACGTCGCTCGGCCTGGCTGGGCCGCCGCATATTTTGTGCTTGCGCTGATCGTCGTACTGGGCAACCTGTTCGTGCTTCGCGAAAGGGAGTCGGCTGGCAACGCCATCGCGCTGATCGTTGCGATAATTTGCGCGATCCATTCCTACCGCCTCGCCCGAGACTACAGAGCGCTCAAGCGCCCTTGGTACAGCCGCTGGTATGGCTTGGTTGGAATCGTCGCTGCGTTTGCGGCGCTGGCGCTTGGAACTCGCGCTTTCCTTTTCGAACCGTTCCGCTTTCCGTCCGGATCGATGACTCCATCCATTGAGCCTCGCGCGCATCTGATCGTGAAGAAGTGGGGGTATGGCAATTACGGAACCTACGGAGTTCACCTCATGAGGACGGGCATGTCATCCGAGGTGCAAAGAGGAGACATCGTCGTCTTCGAGTATCCGGAAGATACAGCCTTGAGCTATGCGAAGCGGGTAGTCGGTCTTCCAGGTGACAGAATTTCGTACTACAACAAGCGCCTCTGGATCAACGATCAAGAAGCACCGCTCCGGCCAGTCGGTGACTACGTTCACAAGGATCGCCCTATTCGCTCCCTCCAATATCTGGAGCGGCTCGGCGACCGGGAGTACCCTGTCCTCATCGAACCGGATGCGCCTGCTGCTGTAGCTCTTGTGAAAGCATTTCCTTTTAAGGAACGTTGTGTTTACACCGCGGAAGGCTTGTCTTGCCGGGTACCCGATGGCCACTACTTTGTCTTAGGTGACAACCGCGACAACAGCAACGATAGCCGAATTTGGGGATTTGTCCCCGCAAGAAACATCCTCGGCAAGGTACAGTACATACTCCAATAGCATCCAAGAGGAACTTCGTGCGCACCCTCCTGTTCCTTGTCGCAGGCCTCGCGGCGGCAGCCGCGCATGGCCAGTCCGAGGCGGAATCCACATACTCCGAGGTCTTTTATTCCAGCGGGAATCTGCGCATCCAGGCCTATCTGTACAAACCGGACGGCGACGGTCCATTTCCCGTGGTGATCTACAACCACGGCTCGCGCGATGGGCGGGAGCGAGCGTCGGTGCCGTTCCAATATGTCGGAAAGATGCTCACACGGGCCGGGTATGTGGCATTGGTGCCCGAGCGTCGCGGTTACGGAAAATCCGACGGTTCAGTATGGCGGCAAGAGGTAGGCAACGATCCGTCCAGGTTGATACCCCGATTACAGGCCGAAACCGACGACGTGCTCGCTGCCACCGATTATTTGCGCACCGTACGTTTCGCAGATGCGCGCCGAATCGGCATCATGGGCTGGTCGTTCGGCGGGATCGTCACCATGCTGGCGGTGAGCCGCAGCACCGCGTTTCTCGCAGCCGTAGACCAGGCCGGCGGCGCGCTGTCCTGGGGCGGCAATGCACATCTGCGCGGCGTCCTCGCTGCGGCCGCCGAGAAAGCGACGACGCCGACCCTGTTCATGGTCGCGAGGAACGACCGCACCACCTTGTCCATTACCACGCTCGCGGAAATATTCGAAAAACGTGGCGTTCCGCACCGGGTGGTCATTTACGAACCGTTTACGCCTGCGCTGGGAACGGGAGTTGCCGCGCCAGGGCACGCCGTATTCTCGGCCCAGGGAGCGAGCGTGTGGGAAGGCGATGTGGTGCAGTTTCTGGGCCGTTACCTGAGCGCAAGCGCGTCGGACAAGGAAGACGGCTCTGCCGCGTCAAAAGCGCAACAATGACTTGTAAATTGGTTGAACTCGCACGTCCTTGCAATTCCGCATTCTCTTTATTATTCGTACTCCTGATCGGTGGCTTCCCGTCCTCGTCGATGCCGATCGCTCCCACCGGATGCCCGAACGACCTCGGCTCTCCAATACCGAATTTTTGCGTGGTCACGCCGAACGTAATGTGGCGCGGGGCCAAGCCCGCGCAGGACGGCGCCGCATGGCTCGTTCAACATCGCGTTCGAACGATCGTGAACCTCGAGCTGCTCCACGATGATCGGCGAGTATTCGGCCAGGTCAAGCTTGCCGACGCAGGCAGGTACGAGGCGGGTTACTTTCGCATATCCGATTGGGAGCCCAACGCCGTGCTCGCTCCGGCTCTTCTGGACGACCACGTCGCTCATTTCCTCGCGGTTGTCGGCGATCAGCCCAAACCCGTCTACGTCCACTGTCGCTCCGGGCAAAACCGGACAGGTGTGATGGTGGCCGCCTACAGAGTCATCGTCGAAGGCGCAAGCACCGACGCGGCGATCGAGGAGATGAGGCGCTATCAGGGAATCTGGTTCAAGGCCGACTCGGGATACATTCGGAGTCTGTCGCCCGAACGCCGCGAGGAGATTCGCCGCAAAGCGGCCGCGTGGAGACCGAAATTGGAGCGGGATTCCAGGATTGTCTGCGAAAACGGGAAGTGCGACGTTTCCAAGCGCTGAGCGCTGGGGCGAAGCGCCTCGGACGCGGCGGAGGCGCTCGCGCGGCTACGGAAAGGCAGTCTTGCCCACCACCATGCTAGGCTTGCCATGTGACGCGGACCGGTATCCATAGGCTCCCGCGTCCACTGGATAGGGGAGAAACCATGATTAGTACTTTCTTACGCACGTGTCTCACCGGCCTTATCGCCAGCCAGTTTCTAATGGGCGGATTCGCTCTTGCTGGACCGAAGGAAGACGTGGCCGCCGCTTCAATGAAATGGGCAGGCGCGCTAGGAGAAAACGATCCCGACAAGGTGCTTCCCTTTTATGCGAAGGATGCCGTTCTTTGGGGAACGATTTCTCCGACGGTGCGTTCCAATCCGGCGGCGCTGCGCGAATACTTTGTCAATGCCTTCAAAGCGCTTCCTGGGCTGAAGGTTGCTTTTGGAGAGCAGTTGATCCGTGTTTACGGCGGCACTGCGGTCAATACCGGGTACTACACCTTCTCCTTCGTCAGAGACGGCGAATCCAAGACCTTGCCCGCCCGATACAGTTTCACCTACGTAAAGCAGGGGGAGAATTGGATGATCGTGGATCATCATTCGTCGGCCATGCCCCAGCCGCCAAAGTAATAGTTCTCTCCCCGCCTGAAGCCGGGCGTTAGACCTCACATCACCAAGGAGACAGAAATGAAACTCTACGTCTCTCGCGTCGCATGTACCTGTACCGCTACTCTCGCCCTATTCGCGGTGAGTGTCTTTGCGCAAAGCTCGGCATTAGAACCTGCCCGTCTCGCGCCCGACGAATTGAAATGGGCGCCCACGCCTACGGGCACCCAGAGAGCTAACCTAGCTGGGGATGACAAAAAGGCAGGAATGTACGCGTATCGAGCCAGATTCCCTGTAAATTTTAAGAACCAACCGCATTTTCACCCTGATGATCGGATCGTTACTGTGATCTCCGGTACGTTGTACGTGGGTTTCGGGGAGCAATTCGATGAGAGCAAGATGAAAGCGCTTCCCGCCAGCAGCATCTGGACTGAACCTGCGAAACAACCGCATTTCGTCTGGGCAAAGGATGGGGAAGTCGTTATTCAGGTCATCGGCAATGGCCCTTCCGCGGTCACTCTCATTCCACCAAAGCACTGAGAAAAGAAACACCGAGTATTATCGAGGTCTAACTGCCGGACAACGTGCGACAGATGATGCTGGAATACGATCAAAGGGTCAGACACTACGAGGTTGTCGAAGGATGACGTCCAACAGCGCCCGTAAGCTTCCCATCTGCGTCAAGGGAGACAAAAAATGACGAAGCCTTTCACCCTCCTCGCAGTTGTCCTTTTCTCGCTGATCGCCTTGCTGCAATTGCTGCGTTTTGGCTTGGGCTGGGAAGTCGCCGTCAATGGCGTGACCGTTCCAGTCTGGGTGAGCGGGATCGCCTTTGTGATCGCGGCAGGGCTTGCGCTGATGGTATGGCGGGAAATGCGTAGGTGAGTGAGCGGCGCGCGCAGTTCAAGCTTTTTCCTTGAGCAGGTGTTCAAAGGAGTGTTCCAATGAAACTGACAAGAAACCTCGGGTTGCTGCTGCTGGCCGCGTGGCTCATCTTGACCGGGCTGATACCGCTGCTCAGTCTCAGCTTCTCGGGACTGGGCACGGTGATGGCGATCCTCGCCATCGCAGCCGGCGTCCTGATCGTCGTGGGGCGATAGCGAGCGGCCGCGCCCTGCCCTACTTCCTCGCCTTGAGGTACCACTCGAGGATCTGCTCGCCGTTCCAGTGCAGGACACCCTTGAATTTTGCGATGGCCTCGTACACCTGCTCGAGGTGTTCGATGCGGAACGGCTGGCCGCTGATGTAAGGGTGGATGGCGATCGCCATGATCTTCGCTCGCCCGGCGCTTTCCTTGTAAAGACGCTCGAAGCAGTCGATGCACTTCCGCGTCCAATACGCCGCTTCGTGGTGCTGCACGATCATCACCGGGATGTCGTTGCATTCCACCGTGTAGGGCAGCGTGACGAGCGGTCCGTTCGCAGTTGAAATCTCGGTGGGCTCGTCGTCGTAGACCCAGTCGCCGATGTACCTGATGCCCGCCGCCGCGAGGTGCTCCGGGGTCTCGTAGGTCTCGGTGAGTCCCGGCCCCAGCCATCCGACCGGCCGCTTGCCGGTGACCTTCTCGATCGTGTCGAGCGAGCGCCGGATCATCGCCGGCTGGTCTTTCTCGTTGTGGATCGGTCCCTGCTCGTAGCTGTGGCCCATGAATTCCCAGTCCGCGTCCTTGCACGCCTGCGCGACGCGCGGGTAATCCACGCACACGCGCGCGTTGATCGCGACGGTCGGCCGGATGCGCAGCCGCTCGTAGAGCGCGTGAAAGCGCCAGAAGCCCACGCGCATTCCGTACTCGTGCCAGCTCCAGTTCGGCACGTCGGGCAGGAGCGGCACCCCGGTCGGCGCGGGAAGCACCTGCCGCGCCATCGGCTTCGCGATATCCCAGACTTCGAGATTGACGATGGTCCAGACGACGATGCGCTTGCCGGGGGGAAGCCTGAGCTTCGGCCGGTCGACGATGGCGGAATACTGGACGCGGTCTCGGGGGATGGTCATTTCCGCTTCTTGGCTTTCTTCGCTTTGCCGGGTTTCGCCTTCGACGTGGAAGACTTCGGTGTCGCCGCGCCCGGCAGTTCCAGCTTGAGCATGCGGAGGGCGTTGCCGAAATAGACTTTGCGCCGGTCGTCGTCCTTGAGCTTCAGCGAATCGATCGTCTTGATGATCTCGCGGACGAAGAGCGGGCCGCCCTCCGGATCGAAGGGGCAATCGGTGCCGAAGAGCACGTGATCCGCGCCGAAGAAATCCAGTCCGCAGCGCGTCGCCGGTGCCGAGCCGTTTACCGAGGTGTCCGCGTAGAACATCCTGAAGTAATCGACCGGGCGCTTGGCCATGCGCTTGAGGATGAGGGTGTAGTCCTCGTCCGAGGTCCGCGTGCCCAGCTGGTCCATCCCGTAGCCGATCCTCGCGTCGAAGAACGGCGCCATCGCGCCCAGGTGGTGCGTGATGATCTTCAGGCCGGGGAGCTTCTCCATCATTCCCGAGAACACCAGGCGCGCCATGAAAACGCTCGTCTCGTAGGGCCAGCCGAACAGCCAGTAGATCTCGTACTTGGATTTGCTCTCGCTGACGTAATCGGCGAATTTCGCGGTGCGCGTCGGGTGCACCCAGACCGGCAGGTCGTGCTTGTTCGCCATGCGCTCGAAGATCGGATAGAACTCCGGCTCGTCGAGCGGCCGGCCGTTCACGTTGGTGAAGATCTGGATGCCCTTCGCGCCGAGCTTCTCGATCGCGCGGTCCATCTCGCGCAGCGCCTCGGGGACGTTGTTCATCGGAAGCGAGGCGACGAAGGCCGGGAAACGGTCCGGGTGCCTCGCGACGATCTCCCCCATGCCGTCGTTCGCCAGGCGCGCGAGCTCCGGCGATTGGTCGTGCGGCGCGAGGAACTCGATCGCCGGAAGCGACAAGGTGAGGATCTGCTTGTACCCCGGAAAGCGCTCCATCATCCGCAGGCGCGCTTCCAGGTCCCACAGCACCGGGATGTGCAGCCAGCGCTTGATCTGCGCGGCAAGCGTGGGACTCTGCTCCGCAATCGCCTTCATCCGCTCGAAAAACGCCTGCGGAAAGATGTGCGGGAAGATGTCGAGCTTGAGATTCGGGTTCATGAGGGCCTGAAGGGGACGGATTCGGAATTCGCGAGCAAGGGATTGTGCCTCAAACCGGT
>VBCJ01000045.1 GCA_005884335.1 Betaproteobacteria bacterium
GAACGGCGGCTTCGACCTGATCAACAAGATCTGGGCGGAGAAGGGCAACATGCGCTACCTCGCCAAGGTGGTCGAATTCACGCCGTTCCACCTGTACATCAACAAGAAGATCGACAAGCCCGACCTCACCGGCATGAAGATCCGCATCACGCCGGTGTACCGCGAGTTCTTCCAGTCGATGAACGCGCAGGTCATGACCACCGCGCCCGGAGAGGTCTACACCGCGCTCGAGCGCGGCGTGATCGACGGCTACGGCTGGCCGATCCACGCGCTCTTCGACCTGAACTGGCAGGAGAAAACGAAGTACCGCGTCGACCCCGGCTTCTACAACGCCGAGGTAGCGCTGATCATGAACCTGGACAAGTACAAATCGCTCACGCCGGCGCAGCGCGACTATCTCGAGCGCAAGGCCCAGGCCTACGAGGCGCAGAACGACTTCTGGAAAACCTACAACCAGGCCGAAGCGAAGCGCCAGGCCGAGGCGGGCATCCAGGTGATCGCTTTCGACGCGGCGACGAGCAGGGCGTACGTCGAGAAGGCGAAGGAAATCGGCTGGGCGAACGCCATCAAGGCGAGCCCGCAATACGGCCCGCAACTGCAGAAGGTGCTCGCGAAGTAGTCATGGACCGGCTCGAGGCGGCGTACGGCAAGCTTCTCGAGGCGTTCGCCCTCGCCGCGTGCGCGCTGGTGTTCGGCATGACGCTGATGATTTGCGCCGATGTGCTGCTGCGCAACGTGCGCGTCGTCCCGGGCGTCGCCGGGCTCGAGTGGAGCAACGAGATCTCGGAAGGCGCGCTCTACCTCGTCACGATGCTCACGGCGCCCTGGCTGCTGCGGCGCGGCCAGCACATCCGGGTAGACATCGTCCTGCGCATGGTGCCGAAGCAGGTCGGCTGGATCTTCGAGTGGGTGGTGGACGCCCTGGGCCTCGCCTGCTGCCTTTTCATCGCCTACTACGGCGCTCGGGCCGCCCTTGCGAGCTTCAATGCGGGATCGGTCTCGATCAAGACGCTGGTCACGCCGGAGTGGTGGCTGCTCAGCGCGCTCCCGGTTGCATTCCTCGCTCTGTCTCTCGAGATGCTCTTCCGCATGCGCCGCCTCGCGCTCGGGCCACGAGCGCCGCGCGACGACGCGGTCTCGACCGGCTAGAGCCATGTCATGGGAGGCGGCGGCATGGCTGATGCTCGGCGGCTCGACGGCGCTGCTGTTCCTCGGCCTGCCGGTGGCGTTCTCGTTCCTGGTGATCAACCTGCTGGGCGCGTGGCTGTTCCTCGGCGGCGAGGCTGGCCTCGTCCAGTTCGCGCGCAACTGCGTGGGCTCGGTCGCGAGCTTCTCGCTCACGCCGATCCCGCTGTTCATCCTGATGGGCGAGGTACTGTTCCACACCGGGCTCGCGGTCAAGGTGATCGACGGGGTCGAGCGGCTGATCCGGCAGGTGCCGGGGCGGCTCGCGGTGGTCGCCGTGGTCGCGGGCACGGTGTTCTCGGCGATCTCGGGCTCGACCATCGCGACCACCGCGATGCTGGGGAGCCTGATGCTCCCGGTGATGCTCGCGCGCGGGTATCATCCGACCATGGCGACCGGCCCGCTGATGGCGATCGGCGCGGTGGACATGCTGATCCCGCCCTCCGCGCTTACCGTGCTGCTCGGGAGCCTTTCGGGTATCTCGATCTCCAAGCTCCTGATCGGCGGCATCGTTCCGGGACTAATCCTCAGCGTAGCCTTCGTGGTGTACATCGTGGTGCGCGTAAAGATGAATCCGTCGCTCGCGCCCGCGGCAAGCTTCACCGAATACCGCGGCTGGGAAAAGCTGCGGCCGTTCATCCAGTACGTCGTGCCGCTGGTCTCGATTTTCGTCGTCGTGGTCGCTTCCATGTCCGCCGGCTGGGCCACGCCGACCGAATCGGCCGCGATCGGCGCGCTTTTCACCATCTTGCTGGCCGCGGCCTACCGGGCGATTACCGTCGACAACCTGCTCAAGGCGCTGCGCGGCACGGCGAGCATATCCGGAATGATCCTGTTCATCATCGTCGGCGCGATGACCTTCTCGCAGATCCTGTCTTTTTCCGGAGCGAGCAACGGCATGGTCGAGATCATCGCCACGCTCGGCCTGCCGCCGCTCGCGCTCATCGCCGTGATGATGCTCGTCCTGATCTTCCTCGGCCTCTTCGTCGAGCAGGTCAGCATGATGATGATCACGCTCCCCATCTTCATGCCGCTGGTCCAGAAATTCGGGGTCGACCCGGTGTGGTTCGGCGTGATGTTCCTCATCTGCATGCAGCTCGGCTTGCTGCTGCCGCCGCATGGGCTCCTCCTCATGACCATGAAGGGCGTATCGCCGCCGCAGGTCACGATGGGACACATCTTCCGGGCGGTTGTGCCCTACATCTTCATGAGCCTGCTCGTGCTGGCGCTGGTGTTCTTCGTGCCCGCAGTCGCGGTGTGGCTCCCCAAGGCGCTTTTCTAGCCCGCGAATAGCCATGGAACGCTCCTTCACCAAAGAGGTCGAGCTGCTCAAGCTCGGCGCGGGGCAGACTTTCCACGGAGAAGGCATTCTCGCCGTGACCAAAGCCCTGCTGCAGTCGGGCGTCTCCTACGTCGGCGGCTACCAGGGCGCGCCGGTGTCGCATGTCATGGATGTGCTGAACGACGCCCGCGGCATCATGGATGAGCTCGGCATCCATATCGAGACCAACGCATCCGAGGCGGGCGCGGCGGCGATGCTCGGCGCCTCGATCAACTACCCCTTGCGGGGCGCGGTGGCGTGGAAGTCCACCGTCGGCACCAACGTCGCCTCCGATGCGCTTTCCAACCTCGCCTCGGTCGGCGTGCGCGGGGGTGCGCTCATCGTGATCGGCGAGGACTACGGTGAGGGCGCCTCGATCATCCAGGAGCGCAGCCATGCCTTCGCGATGAAGTCGCAGATCTGGCTGCTCGATCCGCGGCCGAATCTTCCGACCATCGTCAGGATGGTGGAGAAGGGCTTCGAGCTGTCGGAAGCTTCGAACACGCCGGTCATGCTGGAGCTGCGCATCCGCGCCTGCCACGTACACGGCGCCTTCGAGGCGAAAGACAACCGCGCACCGCAGTTTTCGCGCAGGAACGCGATCGAGAATCCCGAATTCGACTTCGCCCGCGTCTCGCTCCCGCCGGCGACCTACGCGCAGGAAAAGCACAAGGTCGAGGTGCGCTGGCCGGCGGCGGTGAAGTTCATCCGCGAGAACGGACTGAACGAGGTCTTCGAAGGACCGATCGGCGAACTGGGCATCATCTGCCAGGGCGGCATGTACAACGTCGCGGTGCGCACGCTGCAGCAGCTCGGGCTTGCCGATATCTTCGGAATTTCGAAGATTCCGATCTACGTCCTGAACGTCACCTACCCGCTCGTTCCGGAGGAGGTCAGCGCCTTCTGCGCCGGTAAGCGCGCGGTGCTGATGGTCGAGGAAGGCCAGCCGGCTTATCTCGAGGACGCGCTGCACGCGATCCTGCGCCGCGCCGACCTAAAGACTCGCGTGCACGGAAAGGATTTCCTGCCGATGGCGGGCGAGTACACCGGCGAGGTCGTGCTCACGGGCGTTGCGAAATGGATCGAAGCCGTTTCGCCGC
>VBCJ01000143.1 GCA_005884335.1 Betaproteobacteria bacterium
CTCGATGGAGGTCGCCAGGTTGCTCACCGTCCAGCGCTGCGTCGCCTCGATCGTCAGCGGCGTTGCGCGCCGCGGGCTCGACTCGCGCACCACCAGCTGGCGATGCGCGCGCAGGTCCTTGATCGAGAGCTTGCGCCCGAGCTTGTGAAGCGGGTGATCCGGGTGCGCGGCGAGAATGAAGCGCACGCGCATCAGGGACTCGCCCATGAACCCTTGAGGAATCGTGCCGAAGATCGCGAGCTCGGCCTGGCTCTGGAGCAGCGCATCGTCTCTTCCGCCGAGCACCGTCTCGAGCAATTCGACCCGAGTGTGCGGGCTCTCCGCCCCGAGGCGCGCAAGGCAGCCGAGCAGCAGCCAGGTCGGGAAAATGGTTTCCACGGCGAGGCGGATCTCGGCCTCCCACCCGGCGGAGAGTTTCTTCGCCGCCTGCTCGAGCCCCGTCGCCTCGTCGAGCAGGTAGCGGGCGCGGCGGTAGAGGAGCTCACCGGTGGGCGTGAGGCCCGCCTTGCGCCCCTGGACCTTGAAGGCCTTCACGCCGAGCAGCGATTCGAGCTTCTGCACGGCATAGGTCACCGACGACTGGCTCTTGTGCAGGGCCTTGGCGGCCCTGGCGTAGCTGCCTTCGTCCACGACCGCGAGTAGCGCGCGCCACTGGTCCAGGGTGATGCGGGGCGCGGCCATATATATCCAATAAATAGATCAACTAAAGCATAATTTTGTGCTTTTTGATCTACTTGTTCAATGATTAAATGTCCCCATGTCAGTACGGATGAGACCGGGAGAGCCCATGAAAAGCGCCTTGAAACGAGCCGTAAAGGACACCACGAAGAACGTGCGCAGCATTCACCACGGCAGCGACGCCCATTGGGTGGGCGACGGCTTCCCGGTGCACACCGTCTTCAGCTACCAGGACCTCGGCACGGAGCTGACGCCGTTCCTGCTTCTCGATCACGCCGGCCCCGCGGATTTCGGGCCGACCAGCGAGGAGCGCGGCGTGGGCTGGCATCCGCACCGCGGCTTCGAGACCGTCACGATCGCCTATCAGGGCGAGGTCGATCACGAGGACTCAGGCGGCAACCGGGGCAGCATCCGCCCGGGTGACGTGCAGTGGATGACCGCGGGGTCGGGCGTGCTGCACAAGGAAATACACGGGCGCGACTACGCGCGGCGCGGCGGGCCCTTCGAGATGCTCCAGCTGTGGGTGAACCTGCCGGCGAAGTCGAAGATGACTTCGCCGCGCTACCAGGAGCTCCTCGATCGCGACATTCCCGCGGCGAGGCTTCCCGGGGATGCCGGCTCGGTGAGGGTGATCGCGGGCGAATTCGAGGGCGCGAAGGGGCCGGCGCGCACGTTCACGCCGATCAACCTGTTCGACCTGCGCCTCCACGCGCGGCATCGGGTGCGCCTCGACCTGCGCGAGGGCTGGACCGCGGCGCTCTTCGTGCTGAAGGGCAAGGTCTCGGTGAACGGCGAGGCCGCGAACGAAGGCGAGCTCGTCGTATTCGAGCGCGAGGGCGGCGAGGCCGCGATCGAGGCGGCGTCGGACGCGACGGTGTTCGTCATGAACGGGAAGCCGATCGACGAGCCGATCGCCGGCTACGGGCCTTTCGTCATGAACACGCAGGAACAGATCCGGCAGGCGTTCGTGGACTACCAGAGCGGCCGGCTAGGACGGATTCCATCCACGACACATTGAGGTGAAACATGAAAACGCTGCTCCAGATCCGATCCAGCATCTTTTCGAACGGCGGCCAGTCGAGCCGGCTCGCCGAGCGCTTCGTCGCCCGGTGGCGCGCGTCGAACCCAGGCGGCAGGGTGATCGTGCGCGACCTCGCGAAGGAGCCCGTTCCGCATCTCGATGCCGCGCGCTTCGGCGCGTTCCTCGCGAAGCCGGAGGAGCGCACGCCGGCTCAGCAGGCGGTGGTCGATTACTCGGATGCGCTGATCGGCGAGCTCAAGCGCGCCGACGTCGTCGTTCTCGGGCTGCCGATGTACAACTTCGGGGTCCCCTCGACGCTCAAGGCGTACTTCGACCACGTCGCGCGCGTCGGGGAGACATTCAAATACACCGAGAAGGGTCCCGTCGGCCTGCTGACCGGCAAGAAGGTGTACGTGTTCGCCGCGCGTGGCGGGATGTACGCCGGGACGCCGAACGACACCCAGACGCCGTTCATCCGCACTTTCCTTTCCTTCATCGGCATGAGCGACATCGAGTTCGTCTACGCCGAAGGGCTCGCGATCAGCGAGGCGAGCAAGCAGCAGAGCCTCGCGCGCGCGGAGGCCGCGATCGATGCGCTCGCGGAGCCCGAACTCGCCGCGGCGTGACACTTGCGGATCCGTGCGCTCAAGTCACTGCGAGCGGAGCTTCGTCCATCAGTGCGATCTGCTCCTTCATCTCGAGGATGCGGTCCTGCCAATAGCGCTGGGTGTTGAACCAGGGAAACGCCGCGGGGAAGGCGGGGTCGTCCCAGCGCCGCGCGATCCAGGCCGAGTAGTGGATGAGGCGCAGGGTTCGCAAGGCTTCCAGGAGGTGCAGCTCGCGCGGATCGAACTCGTGGAAATCCTCGTAGCCGGAGAGGACGTCGGCGAGCTGCCGCGTCATCGACGCCCGGTCGCCCGAGAGCAGCATCCAGAGGTCCTGGATCGCCGGGCCGTTGCGGCAGTCGTCGAAGTCCACGAAATGCGGCCCTTCGTCGGTCCATAACACGTTTCCTGCGTGGCAGTCTCCATGCAGGCGCAGCGCGCGCACCTCGCCCGCTCGCTCGTAGCTGTGGGCGACGCCCGCGAGCGCCAGGTCGACGGCGCTCTTCCACGCGTCGAGCAGGTCCTTTGGAATGAAATCGTGCGCGAGGAGCCAGTCGCGCGGCTCGCGGCCGAAGCTCTCGATGCCGAGCGTGGGCCGGTCGGCGAACGCTCGCGTCGCGCCCGCTGCGTGAGTGCGCCCGATGAAGCGACCGATCCATTCGAGCGTTTTGCGGTCTTCGAGCTCCGGCGTGCGTCCGCCTCGGCGCGGAAATACCGCGAAGCGAAAGCCGCAGAATCGGTGCAGCGTCTCTCCTTTGGCCTCGAGCGGCGCGACCACCGGAATCTCGCGCTCGACGAGCTCGAGCGTGAACGCGTGCTCCTCGAGGATCTGCGCGTCGGTCCAGCGTGCGGGGCGATAGAACTTTGCGACGACCGAGTCCGGCGAGTTCGGCGTCTTTTCCGCTTCGAGCCAAACCTGGTACACGCGGTTCTCGTAGCTGTTCAGCCCGAGCAGCCGTCCGTCGCCGGCGAAGCCCGCGCTCGCAAGCGCGTCGAGCACGGTATCCGGGGTGAGCCCCGAGTAGGGCGGTTCGGCGGGCATCGCGCCATTGTAAGGGCCGGAAAGCGAAAGTCCGCCTGGAGGCGGACTTTTCCGTGATGCGGGAAGGGCTGCCGCGTCTAGCGAGACAGTCCGCTGCCGATCACCGCGCCGATCACCGATCCGGCGGCGATTGCGCCGGGACGACCGTCACCTACCGCGCCGCCAATCGCTGCACCGGCGATCGCTCCGCCGATCGTGCCCCAGGGCTGCGCGTAGTACACGGGCGCCGGAGCGGGGTAGTAAACGGGTGCCGGAGCCGCGTAGTAAACGGGCGCGGGGGCGTAGTACACCGGAGCCGGGCGATATACGAAGACGGGGCGCGGGACGAATACCGGGGGCCGCACGATCACGACGCGCTGACCCGGATAGACGAAATACGGCCTGCCGTAGTAGCCGTTTCCGTGAAAGTATCCGTCGTGCGCCAGCGCAGGCGCGCCAGCCGACAACGCGGAAAGGGCGAGGGTCGCTACGCTCAAAAACCGGAACGTCCTGGTCTTCATGGTTGCTCCTTTTTTTGGGAGGTTACGACCCAAGAACGGCCCGCCGGGGCGGGCTGCCGACCCGGGCCCTGTAACGCTTTGTAAGCCCGGTTTCGGCGGTTACAGGTAGGAAGTCACTCGCAGGTGTACGCTCTTCGAAGGGGCGTGATGCTGTGGGCACGCAAGTTGCGTAAAAAGGCAGCTGTTATTCGGAGGTACCGACCATGGTTACCATCACGATCAGCGGGGCCGAGAAGAGTGGCGCATTGGCGCGGATCGCCGCGTTCCTCGTTCGCAAGGGCTATCCCCTCAAAGGACAGCAAATCGCGGAGTCGGCCTCGGGCGCGAAGCTGGTGAAAATCAGCCTCGAGGTGAGCCATCTCGACAAAGCCAAATTGGCTGCCGAGATGAGAAGCCTGAACCCGGACTTCAAAGTGGTCAGTGTGGAAGGCGCGCAAACCGCGGCGCCTTCGATCAAGGACATGGCCGATCGATTTCCCGACATCGCTTCTCTGGTGCGAGCGTACGGCGAATCGTTCGGATCGGAATCCCGCGACCGGGAACTGCTCGAGGCGGGGAAAAAAATAGGCGCTTTCCAGTACGAAAAGGAATGGTCGTTCGGCAGTCCGCTCAAGATGCCTGTCGCGTTGCGGCGAACCCTGGTTCCCGCCCTGGAGACCCTCGGCAAGGTGGACGCAAGCGACACCGATGTCGCGCTGTCCGATAGCCCGTTCTGCAGTACGGGCAAATCCGCTTGCTGTGAATTTCTGACCGGATTCATGCAGGGATTCCTGGATGCAGGCCCGCTGACGCAGAACACCCGCGTTCACAAGGCGGAGTGCAGGGCGAAGGGGAATCCGCGGTGCACGTACACCTTCACCTATGATCTATAATCACCGGCGTGACCCGCTTGATGCACCCGTAATTCCTCATCACGGACGGGAGACATCGACATGAACAACATTCAGTACGAACCGCTTCTGGTCGGGTTGTCGTATGTGATTTCGGTATTCGGTTCATACACGGCCTTGCAGCTCGCGATCGCGATCCCGCAGGCGCGGACCTGGGCGGCGGTGGTCGGTTCGGTGACCGGCGCATCGGTGGCGCTGGGCGGCGGGGCGATCTGGTCCATGCACTTCATCGGAATGAACGCGGCCGACATGGGGATGCCGGTGGCCTACGACCCCGTGCTGACCTTCACTTCGCTGATTCTCGCGGTCATCGCGCCCGCGATCGGCTTGTTCATCGTGGGACGCAGCGACGGCGGACCGTGGAACCTGCCGCTGGGCGGAATCCTCACCGGACTCGGTGTTGCATTGATGCACTACACGGGAATGGCGGCGATGATCATGCAGGCCAAGATCACCTATGACACCACCTTGTTCGCCGCTTCTCTCGTGATCGCGGTCGTGGCTGCCACGGTAGCCCTGTGGCTCGCGTTCAACCTAAGAGGCAATCTGCAGCGCTTCGGCAGCGCGATCGTCATGGGGATAGCGGTATGCGGCATGCACTACACCGGGATGTATGCGGTGCGGATGGAGCACACGAAGGAAGCCGTCCCGGCGACCGGCATATCCTTGTCCCCGTCGGACATGGCTTACTCGGTGTTCGCAATCACAGCGGTACTCCTGACCCTTCTGTTGATCTACAGCGCGTGGAAGGCACAACGCAGCCTTCGGGTCGATATATAGGGGAGAGAAGGGATAAGCGATAGCGAGACCTATCGCGGAGATACGCCGGAGCCGCGCAATTCCGCGGCTCCGCTGCTTGGGGGACGCGACTCAAGGCGGATGCGCGAAAAGACCTCTTTCGCGCTGCGGATCCACAAGCCCCAGGTGTGTCCGCCCGGCAGCTCCAGGTAGTGGGACCCGGCCAGCTCCGGCGCCAGCAAGCGTACGTCCTCGATCAGGCGATCGCTCGTGCCGCAGGCGAGCCATACGCGGCGAGCGAGCTCGGGCCGGGCCGTCCAGCCTTTCACCATCTTCCACGTCTGGCGCTGATAATTGTCGCCGTTCGTCTCCGCAGGTAGAGGGCCCGGATCCCATTTTCGCGGGCCGCCGGCGGCGCGGATTTCGTCCAGCAGTTCCTTGCCGCCCAAAAAGGGCGCGAACAGCACGAGCCCCGTGAGCTCGCCCGGGTACTCGCGTTCGTACAGCAGAACCCCCATGCCGCCCAAGGACGCGCCCGCAAGCCAGACGCGGCGGTAGCCTCCGCGGAGCGCCGGCTCGACGACCTCCTCGTGCAGGCGCGGCACGAGCTTGCCGTCGCGGTAGTAGGCGAAGGTTGCGCTGGTGAGCAGCACGTCCGCTTCCGGCCACGATTCCTGGATGACCTCGGCAAGGCCGTGGTCCTTCATATCCTGCGCATCGTCGCCAAAGCCGGGGAGCACGATGACGAGCGTGCGCTCGGCGGCGGGTCGGGGCGCCGGCACCGACACCGCGCCGATCGGGATCTTCGAGTCGCCGATCGTGAAGCAGCCCGCGAGGCCGGCTGCCAGACACAGTGCGAGTGGAAGGCCGCGACTCATGGCCGGCCGCGCTCGTGAGGCCGGTCAGGCGGGTTTCTGTGCCGGCCCCTTGGGTATGAATCGCAGCGCCACGCCGTTGTTGCAGTAGCGCAGGCCGGTCGGCTCGGGCCCATCGTCGAAGATGTGGCCGTGGTGTCCGCCGCAGCGCACGCAGTGGTATTCGGTGCGCTCCATGAAGAGCTTGCGGTCGGTCGTGGTAGCGAACACGCCGGGTATCGTGGTGAAAAAACTCGGCCATCCGGTGCCGCTGTCGAATTTCATCGCCGAAGTGAAAAGCGGCAGGCTGCAGCCTGCGCAGACGAACACCCCCGGGCGCTTTTCTCGGTCCAGCGGGCTCGTCCCGGCTCGCTCGGTGCCTTCGTGGCGCAGCACGTCGTAGGCCGCGGGCGGCAGTCGCTTCTTCCATTCGGCGTCCGGGAGCTTGAGCGGTTCCGCGCTCGCGGCCACGTCCGCGCCCTCGGCAAGCAGGGTTTTCCAGTTTTTTTGAAGATCTTCCACTTTCACGGCTCCTTTCGCGGCCTTTTGTCCCCATCCGGCGGTGCTGAAACCCGCCACAGACAGCGCCGTCAAACATCTCAACCAGTTGCGACGATCCATTTTTTCACCTCCTTAAGCCGGCAGTATAGACCGCCTTTCGGGCCGGGAATTCCCGCCGGCGTCTAAATGACTCGTAAGAACCGAGCCGGCCTTACAATGATCCCCATGAACGCTCACGAACTCTGGCTCGCCGCCGGCCTGCGCACGCCGTTCGCGCGCGTGGACGGCCCGCTCGCCCGGCTCGATGCGGTGGAGCTCTCGGTGCCGGTCGTGCGGGCGATGACCGGGCCGCAGGCCGCGGTGAAGCCGGACCTGGTCGTCTGGGGGACGGTGATTCCAAACCTCGGCTATTCGAACATCGCGCGCGAGGTGCAGATCGAGGCGGGCCTCGAGCAGACCATACCGGCGTTTTCCACGGTGCTCGCCTGCTCGACGAGCATGGTCGCGGCTTTCGAGGCGGCAGGCATGCTCGGGCACGGCGGCAAGGAGCTCGCCCTCGTCGGCGGCGTGGAGAGCATGAGCCGCGTGCAAATCGGGCTCTCGCAAAATTTTTCCGACTGGTTGCGGCGCTTTTCGCAGGCGCGCTCGATAGCGCAGCGCCTCGGCCTGTTCGGGAAACTGCGGGTGCGCGACATCCGCCTGCATGTTCTTGCCGTGGCCAACCGCGCCACCGGCAAGAGCATGGGCGAGCACTGCGAGGAAATGGCCAAGACCTGGAACATCGCGCGCGAGTCTCAGGACAAGCTTGCGCTTGCCAGCCACGAGAAGGCGGTCGCGGGCCAGAAATCCGGATTCTTCGACGATCTGATCGTTCCGGCCGAAGGCATGTCGCGCGATGGCTTTCCGCGCGCGGACACGGACCTCGAGCGCCTGGCGAAGCTGCAGCCGGCCTTCGATCGAACGAGCGGCAAGGGCACGATCACCGCGGGGAACGCCTCGCCCCTCACCGATGGCGCAGCGGGCCTGTGGGTGGCCACCGGCGCGGGAATCAAGCGCCTGCCCGGCTCCGTCCCGCGCGCGATTCCGCGCATGCTGGCGCGGAACGCAGTCGCCTATCACGATATCGCGCTGTGGGAGATCCACGAGGCGTTCGCCGCGCAGGTGCTGTGCAACGTCGCCGCGTTGGAGAGCGCCGACTTCCGTCGCCAGAGAGCGGGCGTGGAAGCGAACCTCGGCAAGTTTCCGTGGGAGCGGCTCAATCCGCACGGCGGTTCGGTCGCGCTCGGCCATCCGTTCGGCGCGACCGGCGCGCGCATCCTCTCGCAGGCGGTGAAGGAACTGGCCGCGATGCCCAAAGGAAGCCGCGCGGTGGTGAGCATCTGCGCGGACGGGGGGCTGGGCACCGTCGCGCTGCTACAGGCAGAATGATGGCGGAGCGCAAATGAATTCCCCCCCGGAAAATCTCGTCGAGATCTCCGGCGTCGAATTCTCCTACGGCTCGAGAAAGCTGCTGAAAGGCCTGAGCCTCAAGATTCCGCGCGGCAAGCTCGTCGCGATCCTGGGTGCAAGCGGCTCGGGGAAATCGACGCTGCTTCGCCTGATCGGAGGCCAGGCGAAACCGGATCGCGGTACCGTCAAGGTCGCGGGCGAAACGGTCCACGAGCTCGACACGCACGCCCTGTACGCGCTGCGCCGCAAGATGGGGATGATGTTCCAGGCGGGAGGGCTATTCACCGACATCTCGGTGTTCGAGAACATCGCCTTCCCGATGCGCGAGCACACCGAGCTCCCGGAAAGCGTGCTGCGCAGGATCGTGCTGATGAAGCTGCACGCGGTCGGCCTTCGCGGCGCCCAGGCGCTGGCGCCGGGCGAGCTTTCCGGGGGGATGGCGCGCCGCGTGGCGCTCGCGCGCGCAATCGCGATGGATCCGATGCTCGCGATGTACGACGAGCCCTTCGGCGGGCTCGATCCCATTTCGATCAACGTGATCGCGAATCTCATCCGGCAGCTGAACGATTCGCTCGGCGCGACCTCCGTCGTGGTGAGCTACGACGTGAGCGAGGCGGTGAAGCTCGTGGACTACGTCTACGTGATCGCCGACGGCGTGGTCGCGGGCGAGGGGACGCCCGAGGAGATGCTCACTTCCAAGGATCCCTACGTTTACCAGTTCATGCACGCGCAGCCCGACGGGCCGATCGCCTTCCACTATCCCGGACGGCCGATCGGCGAGGATCTCGGGGTGAGGGGTCCGGCCCGCTAGGAGGGATGCAGGCGGGGGTCAGTCGACCCGGATGTTCTTCTCGCGGATGATCTTGCCCCACTTCACCGTTTCGGACTTGATCAGCTCGCCGAATTGCTCGGGAGTGCCGGCGACGATCTCGGCGCTTTGCACGTCGAACTTTTCCTTCATGTCCGGGGCGGCGAGGATTCTCGCGAGCGTCCCGTTGAGCCGGTCGATGACCGGGCGCGGCGTGCCCGCCGGTGCGATCACCCCGACCCAGGAAGTCGTCTCGAAGCCCGGATAGAAATCCGCGATCGTCGGCAGGTCCGGGAAATGCGGCGAGCGCTGCCGGCCGCTGGTGGCGAGGCCCACCAGCTTGCCCGACCGGACGTTCTGCCCGATCGCGCCGCCCGCCTGGATGAGCATCACTTGCACCGTGCCCGCGAGCAGATCGTTGATCGCGGGGCCGCCGCCTTTGTAGTGGACCGCTTCCAGCTCGATTCCGGCGGTCTCCTTGAAGAGCTCGAATGCGAGGCGGCTGGAGGAGGCGGGCCCGGCCGAACCGTAATTCAGCTTCGCGCCGTTCGCTTTTGCATAGGCGACGAACTCGGGGACCGTCTTCACCTTGAGGCTCGGATGCACGACCAGGATCTGCGGATAGCGCGCGAGCAGCATGACGGGCGCAAAATCCTTCACCACGTCGTAGGGCAGCTCCTTGTATAGGTGCGGGTTGGAAGCGAAGGTGTCGAAAGTCATCATGATCGCGTAGCCGTCCGCGGGCGATTTCGCGAGCTGCGCGGTGCCCACGATTCCGCCGGAGGCGACGCGGTTCTCGACGATGAACGGTTGACCCAGGACCTCGGCGAGTTTCGGGCTCACCAGCCGCGCGGCGACGTCGGACGCGCCCCCCGGGCTGGAAGGCACGAACACGCGCACCGGCTTCGACGGATAATCCTGCGCCGCGCCTTGGAACGCGAGCAAGGCGGCGAGCAGGGCGAGCGCGACTCTTGGCATTCGTGACCTCCCGTGCATCGCAATTTTATATAAAAAATCGCGGTAGATCCGTGCGCTGTCTGCGGGGTCCGCGAACTCCGATCTGTCGCCCCGCTCCGTCTGCGGTAAGATCGAAAGCCATCCAGGGGTTCCCATTTGGCGATATCCAGTAAAGCCATTGTTCGGCGTGCTTGGCTGCTCGGTGTGCTGCTCGCGTGCACCGGGTGCTCGGCCACCTACACCGTCGGCGGCACCGTCTCGGGCCTGACCGGCGCGGGCTTGGTGCTTCAGAACAACGGCCGCGACGACCTCAACATCGTCGCGAACGGTCCCTTCACGTTTACCACCCGAGCCGTCGAGAGCGCCCCCTACAACGTCACGATGCTCGCCCAGCCCACCGGGCAAACCTGCTCGGTCACGAACGGCAGCGGCCGGGTCCCCCGGGCGAACGTGACCGACGTTTCGGTGAATTGCAGTAATGCCGTTCATGCCCTCTATGCCTTCGTCGCCAATTTCAGCGACAACAGCGTCTCGAGCTACGCGTCCGATATCTCGACCGGACGGCTCAAATATCTCGGCAAGGCGGCAGCGGGGGTGAATCCCCAGTTCGTGACCGTCGATCCTTCGGGCAGGTACGTCTATGTCGCGAACAACGCGGGCAGCAACGTCTCGCAGTACGCGATAGGCGCGAACGGCGCACTCGTGGCTATGCCCGTTCCCACGGTCGCGACGGGGCTGTTTCCCTTCTCCGTCACCGTCGACCCCTCCGGCAGGTATGCCTACGTCGCGAACGGCGGCGGCAACAACCTCTCGCAGTACACGATCGGCGTGGATGGTTCGCTGACGCCCATGCCCGCCCCCACCGTCGTTGCGGGAACGAATCCTCAGTCCGTCGCCATCGACCCCTCCGGCAAGTATGTCTACGTCGCGAACGATGGTGGGACGGTATCGCAGTACACCCTAGGTGCGGACGGTTCCCTGACCCCCCTGTCCACGCCCGGCGTCGTGGCGGGGACGAATCCGAAATCCGCCGCTGTCGACCCCTCGGGCAGGTATGTCTACGTTGCGAATAGCGGCAGCAACACGGTCTCTCAGTACACGATCGGGGCGGACGGGTCGCTCGCGCCCATGTCCAGCGCTGCGGTCGCGGCGGGGTCAAGTCCCCAATCCGTCGCCGTCGAGCCTTCCGGCAAGTACGTCTACGTGGCGAACATCACCGGCGGCAATGTCTCCCAGTACACCATCGGTTCGAATGGTTCGCTCACGCCCATGGCGATCGCTACGGTCGCAGCGGGGACGAATCCCCAGTCCATCACCGCCGATCCGTCGGGAAAATATGTCTACGTGGCGAACCGCGGCAGCAGCACCGTCTCGCAGTACACGATCAGCGCGGGCGGTGCGCTCACAGCCAATGCGCCGTCCTCCGTTCCCGGCCAGAGCGTCCCCCAGTCGATCGCGATGGCGAAGGGCATGACACCCGTCCTGCTGGTTCCGCTGCACGTGTACGTGGCAAATGAAAGCGACAACGACGTCTCGCAGTACGCGATCCGGACCGATGGCTCGCTCGCGTCCCTGTCCACCGCCACCGTCGCAGCGGGATCGGGTCCGCAGTCCTTTGCGGCCGACCCCTCGGGCAAATTCGCCTACGTGGCGAACTTCGCCGGCAACGATGTCTCGCAGTACACGATCGGCGCCAACGGTTCGCTTACGCCCATGGCCGCCGTCCCTGCGGGAACGAACCCCGCTTCCTTCGCCACCGACCTCTTGGGCAAATATGCCTATGTGGCGAACTTTGGCGGCGGCGTTTCGCAGTACACGATCGGCACGGACGGTTCGCTCACGCCCATGGCCGCGGCTACCGTCACGGCAGGAGCGAACCCTCAGTGTGTCGCCGTCGACCCCTCGGGCAGGTACGTCTACGTCGCGAATAGCGGGGGCGGTAACGTCTCGCAGTACACGATAGGGACGAACGGGGCGCTCACGCCGGTGTCCGTCGCCGCCGTCCCGGCCGGGACCAGTCCGATCTCTTTCGCCGCTCATCCTTCGGGCAGGTACGCCTACGTGGCCAATTCGGGCAGCAACGACGTCTCGCAGTACACGATAGGCGCGGACGGCTCGCTCACACCCATGGCCCTCGCAGTCGTCCCGGCGGGGATGAATCCCCGGTCTGTCGCCGTCGATCCCTCGGGCAGGTATGTCTATGTAGCAAACGGCGCGAGCAACGACGTCTCCCAGTACACGATCGGCGGGGACGGATCGCTTGCGCCCATGGCCGTCGCATCCGTCGCCGCCGGAACGAATCCCAGCGCCGTCACGGTCGATCCGTCGGGAGTTTTCGTCTACATTGCGAATCTGGGCAGCGCCGACGTATCGCAGTACGCAATCGGTCTCAACGGGACACTGACGCCCATCGCGACCCCCTCCGCGGCGGCGGGAACGAGCCCCAGGTCCGTCATCGCCGTCGGTCGGTACGAATAGAACCTTCACTCGTTCGGAGAAGCGCTCCGTGAAAAAAGCGATTCGCGTTCTTGCGGCACTTTGGCTTTGCGCGATTGCATCCGCATTCGCGGCCGACCCCGCCGACACGATATTCGTGAACGGCAGGATCGTCACGGTCGACGACGGCTTCACGATCGCGGAAGCGGTCGCGATCAGAGGGCAGCGCATCGTCGCGGTCGGGAACAACGCGGACGTGCTCGAGCTGCAAAGCCGCGGCACGAAGGTGATCGATCTCAAGAAGCGGACTGTGATCCCCGGGCTGATCGACAATCACGCGCACTTCATCCGCGCGCCGGAGCACCAAGAGATGCGCCTGGACGGCGTCACCTCGCGCAAGCGGGCGCTGGCGACGCTCGCCGGGCGCGTGGGCGCCGCGAAATCCGGTGAGTGGATCGTGACGCTCGGTGGCTGGTCGGAGGAGCAGTTTACCGACGACCCGCGCGGGTTTTCACTCGACGATCTCGACCGCATCGCTCCCGCCAACCCGGTGGTGCTGCAAGCCGTCTACAACCACAGCTATCTCAATACCGCCGCGCTCAAGGCGGCCGCCATCGACGCGGACACGCCCGATCCGCGCGGCGGCACGATCGAGAAGGACGCAAGCGGCTTGCCGACCGGGGTCGTGCGCGGCGCGGGCGGCGTCGCCTTTGTCGCGGCGAAGATTCCGTTGCCGGACGGGCAGCAGTGGCTCGCGAACGTTCGCAAGTTCGTCTCCGAGCTGAACGCGATGGGCATCACCGCCTGGTACGACGCCGGCGGGCGCGGCGTGAGCGAGAAGCACTACGAGGCCTACAAGACCCTCGCCGATCGCGGCGAGCTGAACGCGCGCGCGTTCTGGACCACGATCCGCCAGCCCGGGACGCCCGCGGAAGTGGACAAGGTGATCGCCGAAATTCATCAGCACACGCCGTTCCAGGGCAGCGACATTTTCGACAACATCGGCTGGGGCGAGTCCCTCTATCAGCCCGCTACGACCAACCTGCTGCGGAACGACTTCGTCGTCAAGCCCGAGGACATGCGCGAAGTGCGCCGCATCGCGAATGCGGTTGCCGAGAGCGGCATGTTCCTGAACGCCCACGTCGAGATGGAAAACGCGATCGACGCCTATCTCGCCGAGTTCGAAGCGATCAACAAGGTCGAGCCGATCAAGGGCTTGCGCTGGGCGTTCTCGCATCTCGACCAGGTGAACGACGCGCAGCTCGAGCGCATGAAGCGCCTGGGCATGGTCGCGGGGCTGCACAGCCGGCCGCTCATCCAGGGCGCTCTCATGCACAAGGCGCACGGCGAGCGCGCGTGGGACATGCCTCCTTTCAGGCGCGTGCAGGACAGCGGCATCGTCTGGGGACTCGGGTCTGACGCCACCGCGGTGACGACTTCCAACCCTTTCTACACCCTCTGGTTCGCGGTGACCGGGCGCATGATCGGCGGGCGCAAGGTCAATCGCCAGACGATCACGCGCACGGAGGCGCTGATCGCACACACGCGGAGCAACGCGCGCTTCATCTTCCAGGAAAGCAATCTCGGCTCGATCCAGCCGGGCAAATACGCGGACCTGATCGTGCTCGACCGCGACTATTTCGTGGTCCCCGCACAGCAGATCAAGGACATCAAACCCATCATGACCTTGGTCGGCGGAAAGATCGTGTACCGGGCGGGAATATAGGACGCCGGGCCGCCGGCTCACCCGAGCTTGGGCTGCGCCTGCTTGTTCCTCGTGCCAAACCACCACAGCACGCAAGTCGTCGTCAAATAGAGGATCGTCCCGATGATCAGGTGCTCGATCTGGAGCGCCTGCTCGGGATCGAGGTCTTCCTTGTCGACCAGTTTCCGCGCCTGGTAGTAGATCATCGTCGTGAGGACACACAGGTAAACCGTCAGCGCCGGCCGCACGACCCCGCGAAACAGGTCGAGCAGCACCAGCAGGATTCCGCCGACCTTGCCGACCGGCACGCCCTCGCCGTAGCGTTTCGGCTCCATCGCGTAGCTCGCCGCGAAGGCCTGAGAGGCGGCGGCGTCGGCCGCAGCCTCGGCTTCGGTCTGCGCCACCTGCACCCGGCCGGCCCACTCCTTTTCCATGATCTGCATGTCGACCTGCTTCAAAGCGAGATCCTGCTCGAACTTCTGCTTGGCGGCCTGCATTTCGAGCTGCCGGTTCTTGTAGTCCGCATAGCGCTGCAGGGCAACCCCGATCAGACCCGTAGCGCCGCCCGAAAACACAGACCCGAATATCGTTCCGATAATTTCAAGCATCTGCCACCTCCAGTTCAAACGGTTGTCCGTCCAGGTATTGCTCGAACCGGCGCACCGCGGGAAACGAAAGCAAGAGCGCCGTCTGCCCGTCCATCGTGCCGCGCTTCTCCCCGAGCGCGATGCACCCGAGCAACTGGCACTTCAGTCCGATCGTTCTGTCGCCCACGTAGTTGGCCGAGTGTATGAGCACGCCGGAGCGCTCGGGAACGTCGATCAAGCGGTAGGTGTTGCGCTTGAGCCTGGGGGAGGGCGCCCAGGCGACCTTGTAGACGCCGGGCGGGATGCACGACAGTCCCGATGCGTTGTCCCGCCACGGGCATTCGCCGCTGTAGGACTGGAACGTGCCCACGCTCAGCACTCCGAAGGTCCCCGCGTCGGATTTCTGGATCCGGCGAAGCTGGGCACGCACCACTTTTTTCGCTCCCCGGAGCCTGTGTAGCAGAACCGATGTCCGCGCGTCAATCCTGTAGGAAATGACAGGGGGGCTGCCGCACGCGCGCTCACGTGCGGGTTCTGCTCGCGCGTTCCTGCGTGCCGTATGATGCTGCGTCCGGCGAAAGGAGCAAAACCGTGCCGCGCGGGCCTGAGGACGGTGGCGACGTACCCGTGGTGAACGCAGGAATCGGGATGCCGGTCCTCCGTAAGGAGGATTCGCGCCTGCTCACCGGACGCGGGCGCTTCAGCGACGAGGTCAACCTCCCCGGTCAGGCCTACGCCGCCATGGTGCGCTCACCGCACGCGCATGCGCGCATCGCGGGAATCGACGCGGTGCAGGCGCTCGCGGCGCCCGGCGTCCTCGCCGTCCTCACCGGCGCGGATTTCCTGCGGGACGGACTGAAATCCATTCCGCACCGGCCGTTTTCGCTGAGCCCGCCGGACATCCGTCTTGCGAACCGCGACGGCTCGGAGATCTTCATCGCGCCGCATTTTCCGCTGCCTGCGGACAAGGCGCGATTCGTCGGCGAAGCCGTCGCCATGGTCGTGGCCGAATCGGTTCAGGCGGCGAAAGACGCTGCGGAGCTCGTGCGCATGGATTACGAGCCGCTTCCCGCCGAGACGAGCGCCGGGGCGGCGACGCGGCCTGGCGCGCCGCGCGTATGGGACGAGAGGGAATCCAACGTCTGCATCGACGCTGACGTAGGCGATCCGGTCGCGACCGACGCGGCATTCGCGCGCGCCGTGCACGTCGTGCGGCTGGAAACCCGGGTGCAGCGCGTGACCGGCGCGCCGATGGAGCCGCGCGCCGCGGTCGGCGCCTGCGACGCGGCGGCGGGGCGCACTACGCTGCACGCGGGCAGCGGCGGCGTGGTGCGCCAGAAGCGCGAGCTCGCGTGGATCCTCGGCGTCGAGGAGGACGCGGTGCGGGTGGTCGCGCACGACACCGGCGGCAACTTCGGCACGCGCAACAGTTTTTTTCCGGAGTTCGCCCTGGTGGCGTGGGCTGCGAAGCGCCTCGGCCGTCCCGTGAAATGGACTTGCGAGCGCAGCGAGGCGCTTCTTTCCGACTACCAGGGACGCGATCTGACCGTGAGCGCGGAACTCGCCATCGACGGCGAAGGAAATTTCCTTGCGTTGCGCTCATCCAACCTGAGCAACGCCGGCGCGCATTCCGCCTCTCACGTGCCGCTCTCCAAGGGCGCATCGATCATGACGAGCGTATACCGGATTCCCGCCGCGCACGTCCGTGCCCGCGCCGTCCTCAGCAACACGCCTCCCACGACGCCCTACCGCAGCGCGGGAAGGCCCGAGGTGATCTTCGTTCTCGAGCGGCTGATCGACCTCGCGGCGCTGCATCACGGTTTCGACCGGGTCGAGCTGCGGCGGCGCAATCTGATACCGGAATCGGCGATGCCTTTCGCGAATCCGCTCGGACTCACCTACGACAGCGGCGCATACGAAAAAGCGATGTCTGCGGCGCTCGCGCTGGGCGACTGGAACGGTTTTCCCGCGCGACGCGATGCAGCGCGCAGGCGCGGGCGTTTGCGCGGCATCGGCGTGGCGAACTACGTGGAGGTGACCTCGGGCTTTCCGACCGAGCGCGTGGAGATCACGGTGCGGCCGGAAGGCCGCATCGACGCAGTGATCGGAACGCTCTCGAGCGGCCAGGGTCACGAGACCAGCTTCGCGCAGCTGCTGGTCGAGTGGCTCGGCGTTCCTTTCGACAGCGTGCGGCTGGTCACCGGCGACACGGACGTCGTCTCGGAGGGCGGCGGGTCGCACTCGGGCCGATCGATGCGGCTCGCCAGCATCGTCATGGGCAAGGCCTCGGAAGCCGTCGTCGCAAAGGGAAAGGAGATCGCCGCGCATCTCCTCGAAGCGGCGCAAGCGGACATCGAATTCAACGCAGGGACTTTCACCGTGAAGGGAACGGATCGCTCGATCGGGATCTTCGAGGCCGCGGCGGCCGCGCTCGGGAACGGCGTGCCCGAAGGGCTACGCGGTCCGCTTGCCGCTGCCCATACGGAGACCGTTCGCGTCGGCGGGTTTCCCTACGGGTGCCAGGTGTGCGAGGTGGAGGTCGATCCCGAAACGGGCGTCGTCGAAGTCGTGCGCGTCGCTGCAGTCGACGACGTCGGCCGCGCGATCAACCCGATGATTCTTCACGGACAGACCCACGGCGGCCTCGCGCAAGGCATCGGCCAGGCCCTGCTCGAGGAATGCCGTTACGACCCCGAGTCGGGGCAGCTGCTGTCGGCTTCCTTCATGGATTACGCCATGCCGAGGGCCGACCTCTTGCCTGAATTCGCGACCGAGCTGAGCGAAGTGCCTTCGACGGCCCACCCTCTGGGCATCCGCGCCGGAGGCGAAGGCGGTACCACGCCCGCCCTAGCGGCCACCATCAATGCGATCGTGGACGCGCTCGCGGAATTGGGCGTCACCCACATCGAGATGCCGGCGACGCCGGAGCGCGTCTGGCGCGCCATCCGCGCGGCGCGCGAACACAGCGGCTGACCAGAGGGGACGGCCGCGGTGCGGGGTTCTCGGACCCGATCGCTGCGGGCTATTTCGCCGGTCTTCTGAGATAGTTTCCGCCCGGTGCGCCGACGATGTTGCCGTCGCGATAGACGGGCCGGCCGCGCAGGAACGTGGTCTTCACGCGCCCGGTCAGCTCCTGTCCTTCGAACGGCGTGTAGCCTTGCGCGGACTCCGAGTCGGCGGCGCGGACGACGAATGATTCGTCCGGGTCCACGAGCACGAGGTCCGCATCGAACCCCGGAGCGATGTCGCCCTTGGCGAGCAGCCCGTAGCGCCGCGCCGGATTCCAGGAAAGGACCTCGGCGATGTGGTTGTAGCCCATGCCGCGCTTGCGTCCCTCGCTCAGCACCCCGGAGAGCAGGTACTCGGTGCCCCCAAATCCGGATCTTGCGAGCCAGATGTTCTTCGGAAATTGCGCGCTGTACTTTTGTTCGGTGGCGCAGCAGGCGTGATCGCTGACGATCCAGTCGACCTTGCGCTCGAGCACCGCCTCCCAGAGCGCCTCGACGTCGGCGCGCGGGCGGATCGGCGGATTGACTTTGGCGAGCACGCCGCACGCGCAGTCGGTGTCGAGCAGCAGGTGACCGACTGTCACTTCGCGCCGGAAATGGATGTGCGGAAAGATCTTCTGCATCATCAGGGCGGCATCGATCGCCTTCTTCGAGGAGAGGTGCAGCAGGTTGATGTTCAGGCACTCGGTCTCGTAGGCGAGGTAGGAGGCGATCCAGATCGCGAGGCCCTCCGCATGCGGCGGGCGCGCGGCACTGTAGGCGGCGAGCCCGTCCAGCCTGCCTTCGCGCTCGACGATCTTGGTGTAGGCGGTGAGGATTTCGGCGAGCTCGCAGTGCAGGCTCACGCTGATGTGCTCGGCGATCTCCGGGCGCGCGAGCATCAGCCGCCGCGCCGAGCGCATGATGAATTCGAAGTGCGCGACGTCGTAGCGCTCCTCCGGGCCGATCATGAGGAACTCGTTCTGGCTGGACGAGCGGCCGTGCAGTCCGTAGCCGCCGTAGAACATGAAGATCTTGAACGAAGGCACGCCCCAGTCGGTGAGCAGCGATTCCATCTCGTCGATGTGGCCCGCCTCGATGGGCGCGAGGTGGTAGCCGTAGTCCACCCAGTAGTTCCCTTCGGAGAGCCGCAGCACCTCGGGCATGAACTGGCGGTACGGCCCGCCGCGGTTGAGGTAGTACTGCCCGGTGCGGAAATAGGTGAGGCTCGTGGTCGTCCCGCCCATCGCCGCCGCCTTGCTCTCGGAGACGGCGTCCTGCGCGAGGTCCCGGTAGATGCCGATGTGCATGTGCGCGTCTACGCAGCCCGGAAAGCCGAGGAGATTTTTTCCGTCGATCACTTCGTTTGCGTCCTCCGGCCGGATGCCGCGGGTGAGCCCCGCGAACTTTCCGGCTTTGATTCCGACATCGAGAAGCTCGACCGTATTCTTGTTCGGGCGCACGACGCGGACGTTCTTGACGAGGAGGTCGTACGGACGGGTCATTCGGGTTCCGCCTGCCGCGCGCTCCGCTCGCGCGCGAGCCTCTTTTCCAGGTGGGGCAGCAGCCCGCCGTCGCGCACCATGCTCATGAGGTGCGGCGGGATCGGCTCGCAGGCGATTGCCTCGCCCGTGGTGAGATTCTCGATGCGGCCCGTTTCAAGATCGGCGCGGACCGAATCGCCCGCGCGGATTTTCTGCGCATCGGCGCACACCAGGGCCGGCAGGCCGAGATTGAGGGAGTTGCGGTAGAAGAGGCCGGCGAACGAGGGCGCGATCACCGCGACAACGCCGAGGTGCCGCAGCGCCTGCGGAGCCTGCTCGCGCGAGGAGCCGGCGCCGAAGTTGCGTCCGCCGACGACCACGTCGCCAGGCCTCACGTCGGTCGCGAAGCGCGGCTCGACGAGCTCCAGGCAATGCCGCGCCATCTCCTCGATTCCGAACTTCATGTACTGGCCGGGGGCGAGCATGTCGGTCTGGAGGTTATCCCCGAACACCCACGCGCGGCCGCTCATGCGAGGAACTCCCGGGGATCGCAGATCCGGCCGGCCACTGCGGACGCGGCCACGGTATACGGCGAGCCCAGATAGACCTGCGAGGACGCGGCGCCCATGCGGCCCCTGGAGTTGCGTGCGGTGGAGGAGATGACCACCGCGTTCTCGCCGAAGCGGAAACCGCCGTAGCCCGCGCACACCCCGCAGGCGTTGGGCAGCAGCTTCGCGCCGGCGTCGAGGAGGATCCCGAGCGTGCCTTCCTCGCGCGCGGTCTCCTGGTCCTTGAGCGAAGCGGGCGCGAGGAGCAGCGAGACGTTCGCGGCGGTCTGTCTTCCCTTGAGCACGCTCGCCGCCATGCGCAGGTCGTCGAGCTTCGCGCCGGTACACGCGCCGATATAGGCCACGTCGATGGGCGTATCGGCGTAGTGGCTCACGCCTTGCGAGTTGGCGGGGCTGTGCGGCGCGGCAACGTGCGGCTCCAGCGTCGCCGCGTCGAATCGATGACGCGTCAACTCGGCACCGTCGTCCGTGAACCAGGGCGCCATGTCCACTTCGGGCGCGCCGGCTTCCGCGAGAAAGGCGGCAGTGGTCGCGTCGGGTGCGATCAGCCCGGCCTGCGCTCCGAGT
>VBCJ01000046.1 GCA_005884335.1 Betaproteobacteria bacterium
GTGGGCTTGTCTGCGCGCGCCACGTGGGGCGAGGGACGCGGCCTCGTCGCGGTGACAGCGTTCCTCGGCTGCATTGGACTGCTGGTCGATTCGCATCTGATGTTCACCGACATCGCCCTGCTCGCTGGATTCGCGCTGTCGTACTATGGGCTCGCACTCAGCCGGACCCGCCCTGCTTTGGCGGGTCTTGCGTTGGGCACAGGCGTGGGAATCGGCTTCATGTCCAAGGGACTGATTGCCCCCGGCATAATGGGCTGCGTAGCCGTGGCTCTGCCCGCATTGTTCGGCGCCTGGCGCAATCGCGATCATGCGCGCTGCTTTGCGGTCGCCCTCCTCGCCGCAACGCCCTGGCTGATCATCTGGCCCTACGCTCTCTACCAGAGGTCCCCCGAGCTGTTCATGCAATGGTTCTGGATCAACAACCTCGGGCGCTACCTCGGATTCGCTGATCTGGGGGCGGAATCCGAACCTTGGTTCTACACCCGAACCTTGCCGTGGTTTGCCTGGCCGGCGCTGCCCTTGGCGCTATGGAGCGCGTGGCGGCTCGGGCGGGGAGGATTGAAGCGGCCGGAGCTGCAGTTGCCGGTGCTTGCCGTGATCGTGATGCTTGCAGTTCTCGGCGCTTCTGCTTCCGCGGGTACGCAATATGCGTTGCCGGTCTTGGTGCCCCTGTCGGTGCTTGCGGCGGGTGGGGCGAACCTGCTTCCGCAGCGCGTCGCGGCGACACTCGACTGGCTGTGTCGTGTGGTGTTCGGTTTGCTTGCCTTGGCGCTATGGTGGGGCTGGATGGAGATGATGTTCCAGGGACATCCGCCCGAATGGTCCTGGTTGACTTCCCACTTGCCTGTCGATTTCAAGCCCGCGTTCGAGGGATTCGCCTTTGCCGTGGCCGCGGCGCTGACTCTGGCCTGGATCCTGCTCCTGCCCAGGTTGAAGGAATGGGAAATCCGCCCGGTGCTCAGCTGGACGGCGGGACTCACACTGGTTTGGGGCCTGCTCTCGACGCTGTGGCTGCCGTGGCTCGATAGCGCAAAAAGCTACCGCGGGATGTTTGCGTCCATGCAGCGCGCCCTGCCAGCGGATCACGGCTGCGTCGCCAGCCGGAATCTCGGTGAGCACGAGCGGGCCATGCTGGAGTACGTGACCGGAATCGTCTCGCTGAGGCACGAAGTCCTGCCCGACGCTCGATGCGATTTCATCCTGCTTCAAGACAAGGCCGGAAATCAGCGCGTCCCGCTGCAAGGCGGCTGGCAGCTGGCTTGGAAAGGCAGCCGACCCGGCGACAACAGGGAGCGATTCTCGCTGTTCGGGCGCAAGTCCGGAGAAACGGGGAAGCTGATCCCGGCTTTGGGCATCAGATCCGAATGACACGCGGCGTCTTCGCGCTCATGCGATTTTTGATGCCCACACTTTGCTTCACCGGTTTTTTCTGGTTCCGGCGCGGAATATTCGACGACGGCCCGAAGAGTTCGTCAGTGCCCGATTGCTGCAAATGCCTGCGCGGTACGTTCGCGGCCAAGCGCGATCAACTCCTTCGCGCGCCAGAACTCAAAAAAGCCGCACGCATTGCGCGGTATCTCTACCGTTACGTCGGGCGAGTATGCGGCGAGCTTGAGGCGTGCAATCGTGTTATGCATCGCTTCCATGGATGCGAACGCAATGTCGAAAATCCCGTGCTCAGGCGCAGCGCGCGCCCTAGAGAGGTGTAGGTTCTCGATGAACGCACGGATGCGCAGCCGATAGGCGTTGCCGTCAGGGACTGGCGCGCTTGGAAGCAGAGACGGCCTAAACTCGCTGGGGCCGCTCAGATTGACAGCGACCGTCAGTTTGGTCGTGTCGTTGAGAGTGGGCTCAATCGGAACCGGATTCACCAAGCTGCCGTCAAGCAGCTTTCGACCGCGGTATTCGAAGGGCGTGAAGATTAGAGGGGTCGCGATCGAGGCGCGGATCGCGTCGAACAGCTTGCCCTCGCGCAACCACACTTCCTCGCCAGACTCGAGGTCGGTTGCGACCGCCGTGAACGAAACTGGTAGATCCTCGATGGCGAATTCGCCAATCAGCCCGCGCAGTGTGCCTATGATGCGATCGCCCTTGAAAAGCCCGGCACGACCGAATGCCAGATCGAACAAGCGAACTACGCGGATGCGCTCAAGCGCCAACACCCATTCCGCATAAAGCCCGAGTTTGCCCGTAGCGTAAATTCCCCCGACGAGAGCGCCCATGGAGGAGCCCGCGATCGAGCGAATGTCGTAGCCGTTTTCGGTTAGCCACTGAATCACGCCGATGTGGGCGAGGCCCCGGGCGCCGCCGCCGCCGAGAGCGAGCGATATCGTTGGTGAATGTGCCACTATTAGTTTTTCGTCTTGAT
>VBCJ01000144.1 GCA_005884335.1 Betaproteobacteria bacterium
CCACGCGATGCGCAACACGCACGTGCCGCCCGGTTTCTGGCGCGGCGTCAACATCAACCAGAACGCGGTGTTCATCGAGTGCTTCATGGACGAGCTCGCGGAAGCCGCGGGCCAGGACGCACTCGAATTCAGGCGCAAGCTCATGGCGAAGCACCCGAGGAACCTGGGCGTGCTGAACGCGGTGGCCGAGAGGATCGGCTGGGGCAAGCCAGCGCCCAGCGGCATCCATCGCGGCCTTGCGCACCTGCATTGCTTCGACAGCTTCGTCGCCGCGGCCTGCGAGATCTCGGTCAAGGACGGCAACAAGGTCAGGGTGCACCGCATCGTCGCCGCGACCGACCCGGGCTACGCGGTGAACCCGGCGCAGATCGAGCGCCAGGTCGCGGGCTCGTTCGTCTACGGCCTGTCGGCGCTCTTTTTCCAGGAGTGCACGGTGAAGGACGGCCGCATCGAGCAGACGAACTTCCACCAGTACAACTCGATGCGCATCGCGCAGATGCCGAAAGTCGAAACGATCCTGATGCCGACCGGTGGAACCGTGTGGGGCGGAATCGGCGAGCCGACGATCTGCGTCGCCGCGCCGGCGGTGATGAACGCGTTCTACCGGGCGACCGGCAAGCGCATCCGCTCGGTGCCGCTGAAGAACCACGGCATTGAATTGGCGTGAGGCTTGCGCGATCGCATTTTCGATTCTCGTCGGAAATGCCTTCGCGGGTGATTCGATCCCGGCTTCGCTGACCGGCGCAAAAGGCGATCCGGCGCGGGGCCGGGCGATCGTGGCCAACCGGCAGGTGGGCCTGTGCCTGCTGTGCCACAGCGGGCCGTTCCCCGAGGAGCGGTTCCAGGGCGGCCTCGCCCCGGACCTGCGGAGCGCGGCGCGACTCAGCGAAGGCCAGATCCGCCAGCGGATCGTCGATTCCACGAAACTCAACCCGCAGAGCATCATGCCGGCGTATTACCGCAGCGAAGGCCTCGAGCGCGTCGCCCCCGCTTACCGCGGCAAAACGATCCTCAGCGCGGAACAAATCGAGGACGTGGTTGCCTATCTAACGACGCTCAAATGACCACGCGCCGCGAATTCCTGGTTCTTGCCGCAGCCTCATTGGCCGCACCGACTGCGGCAAAGGCGCAGCTCGACCCCAACCTCGCGGCGAAGCGCAAAGCCGCCTACGAGGAGGCGCTGGGCAAGGTGGTGGGCGGCGCCCGGGTCCGCGCCGGAAGGGTCAAGCTGCAGTTGCCGCCCTTGATCGACAACGGCAACTCGGTGCCGCTCTCGGTCGCGGTCGAGAGCCCGATGACGGCCGCCGACCACGTCAAGGCGATCCACGTCCTCACCCAGAGGAACCCGCTGCCGGACGTGGTGAGCGTCCATCTCGGATCGCGCGCGGGACGTGCGGGCATATCGACGCGCGTGCGCCTCGCCGACACGCAGACCGTGGTCGCGATCGCCGAGCTCTCCGACGGCACGTTCTGGTCCGACAGCGCCGAGGTCGTGGTGACGCTCTCGGCCTGCCTCGAGGAAGGGCTGATCTGATGGCACGGGCGGTCGTCACCGTGCCCGCGCAAGCGAAGCGCGGCGAGATCATCGAGATCAAGACGCTCGCCGCGCACGCAATGGAGACCGGTTTCCGCCGCACGCAGTTGGGCGAGCTGATCCCGCGCGACATCATCCGGCGGTTCACCTGCACCTACAACGGCGTCGAGGTCTATCGCGTCGATCTGCATCCCGCGGTGGCCGCGAACCCCTTGATCGCTTTTACCACCACCGCGACCGAGACAGGCACGCTCTCGTTCCAATGGGTCGGCGACAACGGCTACTCCGTGACCGAGATCGCTGCGATCCGCGTCGAGTGACCGCCCGCGCCGCGCGGCTCTTCCTGGCGCTGTCGGCCGCGCGCCTGTTTGTCGAGCCCGCGGCAGCCGGCGAAGTCCCCTTGTCCGAGCGCCGCTCCGGCTACGAATTCATGAGCCGAGAGACGCGCGCCATGCAGGACGACGACACCGGCAATCCGGGAACGCTGTGGGTGCTCGACGGCGAGGCGCTGTGGAAGCGCAAGGCGGGCGCGTCCGATCGCGCGTGCTCCGATTGCCACGGTGATGCGAGAGAAAGCATGAAGGCCGTCGCGGCGCGCTACCCGGCGTTCGATCCCGCGCTCAGGCGCCCGGTGAACCTCGAGCAGCGCATCAACGCCTGCCGCGTCGGGCGGCAAAAAGCGCCGGCGCTCGCCTACGAGAGCCGCGACCTGCTCGCGCTCACCGCCTACGTCACGCGGCAATCGCGCGGCCTGCCGATCAATATTACGATCGACGCGCGCACCCGGCCGTTCCTCGAAGCCGGCCGCGAAGCGTTCTTCCGTCGTCAGGGCCAGCTCAATCTCGCCTGCGCCCAGTGCCACGACGACCACTGGAGCGGAAAGCTCGCCGGCAGCCCGATCACGCAGGCCCATCCGACCGGATATCCGCTCTACCGGCTCGAGTGGCAGGGCCTGGGCTCCCTCGAGCGCCGCCTGCGCGGCTGCCTCACCGGACTGCGCGCGGAGTCCTACCCCTACGGCGCGCCCGAGCTCGTGGATCTGGAGCTCTACCTGATGTGGCGCGCGAACGGGATGCGGATGGAAACGCCCGCCGTTCGGCCCTAGCGGCAACGCGTATACCTGTTTCAAATGTAATCGGGTGGTGCGCTAGCCGCTATACTTCCGCACACGCTCGACATCACCCCGGGGGTTCCCATGCGCCGCATCGCCGCATTCGCAGCAGTCGTCCTCCTCGCCGGATCCCCGATCCCGGCGTTCGCCCAGGTCACGGTGTACGAAGGCGCGCGCCTCATCGTCGGCGACGGCCGCGTGATCGAGAACGCGACGCTGGTCGTGGACGGCGCCAAGCTCGCCCAAGCGGGCGCCGCCCCGGACGTGCGCGTGCCCTCCGGCGCAAGGCGCGTCGACCTCAAGGGCAAGACCGTGATGCCGATGATCGTCGACACGCACGTCCACCTGAGCACTACGCGCGACGCGCTCCTGCGAGACCTGAGAGCGCGGGCCTATTGGGGCGTGAGCGCAGTCCTGAGCATGGGCACGGACGGCTACGAGGTGCTCGGCGTGCACAATGAGGTGATTCCCGGAGCCGCGCGGTACTTCAGCGCGGGGCGCGGCATCACCACGCCCGAGCCGGGGCGCACGACCGCGCCCTACTGGATCACCAGTGCGGTAGAAGGCCGCAAGGCGGTGGACGAGCTCGCGGCGCACAAAGTGGACATCGTCAAGATCTGGATCGACACGAGGGAAGGCAAGTACAAGAAGCTGACCCCTGAAATGTACGGCGCAATAATCGACGAGGCGCACCAGCGGGGCTTGAGGGTGACGGCGCACCTCTTCGATCTCGAGGACGCGAAGGGCCTCGTGCGCGCGGGCGTCGACGTGCTCGCGCACGGAGTTCGCGACAAGGATATCGACGACGAGTTCGTCGCCATGTTCAAGGCGCATCCGAAGCTCGTCCTCACGCCGAACCTTCCGGAGCGCGGCGTGAAGGTCGACCGGGGCTGGATGAAGGCCGGCCTCTCGCCGGAGGACTTCGCGAAGCTGGAGAAGGCGAACGTCGACGATCCGAAGGCGCAGGCCTTCTACGGCATCCAGGCGCGCAACCTCGCCAAGCTGAACGCCGCGGGCGCGCGCATCGTGCTCGGAAGCGACGGCAACCGGCCCTGGGGTCCGCACGAGGAGATGCAGGACATGGTAGTCGCCGGCATGACGCCGACGCAGGTCATCGTGGCGGCGACGCGCAACGGCGCCGAGCTCCTGCGCATGGACGCCGGCACGCTTCAGGCCGGCAAGAGCGCCGACTTCATCGTGCTCGACGCGAACCCGCTGGAGGACATCGCCAACACGCGGCGCATCTCGCAGGTGATCCTGCGCGGCGCGGCGGTGGACCGCTCCAAGCCGCTGTTCTAGTCGCATGGATACGGATGTGCTGATCGTTGGGGCCGGCCCGACCGGATTGATGCTTGCCAACCAGCTCGGACGGCGCGGCGTGCGCGCCGTGATCATAGACCGGCATTCCGGGCCGGCGCAGCAGACGCGCGCGATGGCGGTGCATGCGCGCACCCTCGAGATCTACTCCAAGCTCGGGATCGCGGAGCGTGCGCTCGAGCTCGGCCGCCGCGGCAACGGCGCCAACATGTGGGCGGAGGGAAAGTGGGCGGCGCGCATCCCGCTGGGCGAAATCGGGAAGAGCGTGAGCCCGTTTCCCTTCGTCCTGATGCTCGGCCAGGACGACAACGAGCGGATCATGGGCGAGCACCTCCGCAACTGGCGCATGGCGGTGCAGTGGAACACCGAGCTCACCGGCCTCAGCCAGGAACCCGGTCAGGTAACCGCAACGCTGAAGCAGCCCGACGGCTCCACGCGCAGGATCCAGGCCGCGTATGTCGCAGGCTGCGACGGCGGGCACAGCGCGGTGCGCGAGCTCTGCGGCATCACTTTTCCCGGCGCGCCGTACGAGCACGTGTTTTTCGTCGCCGACACCGAGGCGAGCGGGCCCATGGTGCCCGACGAGCTGAACGTCTACCTGTGGCGCGACGGATTTCACCTGTTCTTCCCGATGCGCGGCAAGGACCGCTGGCGGGTGATCGGCATCCTCCCCAAGACGCTGCGGGGAAGGGACGATGTCGCCTTCGATGAGCTGAGTCCCGATATCCGGCGGGAGGCGGGAGCGAACCTCGCATTCAAGCAGTGCAGCTGGTTTTCCACCTACCGCATCCATCACCGGGCCGCGGAGAAGTTCCGCGAAGGGCGCTGCTTCCTGCTCGGCGACGCGGCGCACGTGCACAGCCCGATGGGCGGGCAGGGCATGAACACCGGGCTGCAGGACGCGTACAACCTGGCGTGGAAGCTCGCGCTCGTGGTCAATGGCCGCGCGGACCCGGCTCTGCTTGACAGCTACGCGGCCGAGCGCATCCCGGTCGCGCGGCGCTTGCTCGCCACGACGGACCGGGCATTCGTGCTGGTGGTCTCCGACAGCTGGCTCGCGGGGCTGTTCCGCACGCGCATCCTCGCGAGGATCGCGGCTTTTGCGATGACTTTCGAGCGGCCGAAGCAGCTCGCGTTCCGGACTCTCTCCCAGACCGGAATCGCCTACCGGGAAAGCCCGCTGTCGAAATCCTTGCCGGGTCTGCCCGGCAGCGCGCCGCACGCAGGCGATCGTTTCCCGTGGCTGCAGCTCAAGTTCCGGACGAACGGCCCGGTCGAAGACCTGTTCCAGAAGCTGGACGACACGCGCTACAACCTCATCGTCATCGGGCAGCCCGCGCCGTCGGAGGACGCATCGGGACTCGGCGACTTGCTGAGCACTCACGTGATTCCCGACGACGCGCACAACGCGCTGGAGCTCGCCCGGGCGCGAATCCCCGGGCAGGCGTTTTACTTGCTGCGTCCGGACGGCCACGTCGGGCTCGCCGGGACTCGCCTGGAGCCGGGCGCAGTCGCCCGGTACCTTTCCGAAAGCTGCATTTCGACAACCGGCTCGACCGCGATCCCGCGGGAGCGCGGAGATCGCATCGCCCTCGGTGCCCATTAGCCCGCGTCCTTGACCCGCCGTTGGGGCGTGATTACTTCAGTAGCTCGGGCGCGATCAGCCTGGGGAGGATCAGCGGGATGTCGGGCCAGACGATGATCGCCGCCAGCATGAGGAGCATCGGCACCAGCATGATCATCGTGTCCTTGAGCGCGAACCGGATCGGCACTTTCGCGACCGCGCAGGAGATCATCAGGCACAGCCCGTACGGCGGCGTCACCAGCCCGAAGGCGAGCGACACGATGCCGATGATGGCGAAGTGGATCGGATTCATTCCGACCGAATGCGCGAGCGGCTGCAGGATGGTGCCGAAGATGATGATCGCGGGAATAGCGTCGAGGAAGCAGCCCACCACCAGGAACACGAAGGCGATGAAGAACCCCGCAGCGGTGATCCCCATCCCCCACGTGGAGACGTTGTCGAGCAGCGCCCGCGGAATCTGGTAGTAGGCGAGGAGCCAGCCGAAAGCGGACGCCGTGCCCACGCAGAAGAGCGCGACGGAGGAGAGGCGCCCCGTCTCGACGAACGAATCGTAGAGGTGCTTCAGGTTCATCTCGCGGTACACGAAGACCGACAGCACGATCGTGTACAGCACGGCGACGCACGCGGATTCCGTCGGCGTGAACCAGCCGAGAAGCACGCCGCCGACGATGATGAAGGCCGTCAACAACGCGGGCACCGAGATCCACGCCGAGTAGAAGAATTCCTTCAGCGTCGCACGCGGATAGACCGGGTAGCGGTAGATCTTCGCGTAGACGTGCACCGTCGCCATCTGCGCCGCCGCGATCAACAGGCCGGGAAGGAAACCCGCGAGATACATGGCCCCGATCGAGGTCGAGATCACACCGCCCCACACGATCATCAGGATCGAGGGCGGGATGATCACCGCCAGCACCGCCGAGACCGCGGTGATCGCAATCGAGAACGACAGACCGTAGCCCTCCTTCACCTGCGCGTCGATGAAGATCTTGCTCTGGCTCGCCGCGTCCGCGGTCGACGAGCCCGAGATTCCGGCGAAGAACACCGAGAGCAGCACGTTGATCTGCGCGAGCGCGCCCGGGAAGTGGCCGACCATCGAGCGCGAGAGGCGCACCAGCCGGTCGGTGACCCCGCCCACGTTCATCAGGTTCGCGGTGAGGAGGTAGAACGGCACCGCGAGCAGGATGAAGGAGTTGTAGGCCTTGAAGGTCTCGTTGAACAGCATCATCGGCGACAGGCGCGGCTCGAGGATCAGGCTCGGCAGGCACGCGAGGCCCAATGCGAAGGCCACCGGCACGCGCAAGACGAAAAGCGCGAGGAAAGTGCCGAAGAGGACGATCGCCGCCGCGCCGGGGGCGAGCGCCGCGGACATCATCGGTCGGCCTTCCCCGCGAGCACGCGGAAGCTCGCGACGAACGCCTCACCGAGGAAGAGCACCCAGATCACCCCCGCCACCGGCCACGCCATGAAGATGAACGCCATCGGCAGCTCGGCGAGCTCGGAGGTCTGGTCCCAGCCGAAGCGCACGAACGCTATGCCCCACCACACGAAGACCAGCGCGAACACGAGGACGAGGAAGTTGGTGACGATCTGCAGGAACGCGTTCGCCCGCGGCGGGAGATCCGGCAACACGTCGACCACGAAATGCGACCCCTCGCGCACGCCGATCATCGCGCCCAGCATGATCATCCAGATGAACAGGAACCGCGACAGCTCCTCGGTCCAGATCCACGAGGGGATGAGCGCCGTGTAGCGCGAGATGATCTGCAGCGTGACCGGGACGATCAGGATCGCCACGGTGGCCGCCATCAGCCACGTGAGCAGCCGATGGATGCCGTCGAGGAGCTTCTTCAAAACTACGTGTTCAGGCTACTTCGTGTTGTTGATCGCGGCGAAGATGTCGTCGGCGCCGATCTCCTTCGCGTACGCCTCCATCACCGGATCCACCAGCTTCTTCATCTGCGCGCGGTCGGTGAAGGTGATGCGCTTCAGCTTGCCGGCCTTTTCCAGCGCTACCAGCTTGGCCGTGTCTTCGGAGGACTCGACCTGGCGGCCATACGCGCCCGCCTCCTTTCCCGCGCGGAGGATCGCCGCCCGCAGGTCGGGAGGCAGGCCGCGGAAAGTCTTCCCGGAAAAGCAGATCGGCCGGATCGTGATCGCGTGCTCGGTCATGGAGAGGTTGGGGCCGACCTCGTAGAATTTCATCGACTCGACGCCGGCGGCCTCGTTCTCGCCGGCGGAAATCACGCCGTTCTGGATGGCGTTGTACACCTCGTTGTACGCGATCACCGTGGGCGACATGCCGATCGCGGCGAAGGTGCGGCTCCAGATGGGCGCTCCCTGCACGCGTACCTTGAGGTTCTTCATCTCGGCCAGGTTGCGCACCGGCTTGTTGACGAAGATGTTGCGCGTGCCGCCGCCCGCGTAGCCGATCAGCATGACGTCGGCCTTCTGCGCGATCTCGTCCGCGATCGGCTTCAAGAGGTCCGCGTCCAACACCTTGTTCCAGTGGTCGAGGTCGCGGAACAGGAACGGCGCATCGATGAAAGGCGCCGCCTTCGAGAAGGTGGACATGTGCGCGGGCGAGACGATCCCGTAGTCCACGCCCTTGCCCTGGTTCATATAGGCGAAGTAGTCCTTCTCCAGCCCGAGCTCGCTGTTCTTGTGGAGCACGAAGCTGACCGGCTTGCCGTAATACTTCTTCACCAGCTCCTCGAATTTCAGGAGTGACTTGTTGAAAGCATGGTCGTCGTTGAACTGCACCGCGCCGTGCAAGGTGATGGTCTGCGCGATCGCGCTCGCCGCGAAGCCCGCCGTCGCGGCCGCGGCCGCCCAAGCCAGAACCTGTCTGCGTATCATGCTTGCCTCCTCGTCTCCTTGATGGTGATGCGCCACAGCGTGCGCGCATCGTCCGGATCGGTCAGCGTCGCCGAGTGCAGGAGCGACGCGTTGTCCCAGATTACCACGTCACCGGCGCCGTACGTCAGTCGGTAGCGGTATTTCCCGAGCGTGGCGTGGCGCTTGAGCTCGTCGAGCAGCGCGCGCGCCTCGCCTTCGGGCATGCCCTCGATGCCGAACGAGCTGCCCGAGACCGCGTAGAGCGCCGTGCGGCCCGTGACGGGGTGGCGCCGCGCAACCGGATGCCGGACCCAGTGCAGCCTGCCCTTCTGCTCCTCGGTCAGCAGCGAGGCCGCCGTGCGCGAGGTCTCCTCGAGATCGTCGCGATTGCCGTAATGATGCAGGCCAACCAGCCCTTCCAGGCGTTTTTTCATCGCGCCGGGCAGATCGTCGTAGGCGGCGTACTGGTTCGCGAACAGCGTGTCGCCGCCCGCGCGCGGCACCTGGAGCGAGTACAGCAGCGTCGCCCGCGCCGGCGTCTCCAGATACGAATAGTCGGTGTGGAAATAGGTCCCGGCATCGGCGAGCCCCGCCGGCTTGCCGTCGCGCACCACGTTCGACAGGATCAGGATGTCGGCGTATTCGGGATGGTGGAACTGGTCGACCACGTGCGGCTCGGGCGGCCCGAAGCGGCGCGCGAATTCCAGAAACTGGCGCGCCGTCAAGTTCTGAGCGCGGAACACGAGCACCTGGCCGGCAAAGAACGCTTCTTCGATTTCACGAAAAGCGCCATCGGAAAGCGGCCGGGCGAGATCGACGCCGCCCGCTTCCAGGGCAAAATCCCCGCCCAATCGTTTCAGCTGCATCCGTGCACTCCTCCACCGGCTCGAAGCGTCAATCCGCCTTCGCACCGGAGGCCCGGACGATGGGCTCGTAGGAGGCGTGGTCCCGGCGCACGAACGCGGCGAAGTCCTCGGGCGAGGCGGAGATTTCAGGCTCCATCGCCTCGCGCGCGAGTTTCTCCGCAACCTGCGGCAGGCGCATGACCCGGGTGATGGACGCGTACAGGCGCTCTTTGACTTCGGGCCGAATCCTGGGCGGCGCCCAGATGCCCCACCAGCTCCCCAGGTCCATGCCCGGCACGCCCGCTTCCTCCATTCCGGGCACGCCCGGGACCATGGTCGAAGCCGCGCGCGTGATGAGCGCGAGCGGCACGAGCTTGCCCGCGCGGATCTGCGGGAGCACCACCGGCGTCGTCCCGATCATCACCTGCACGTCGCCCGCCAGCACCGCCTGCAGCGACGGCGCGCCTCCCCTGAAGGGCACGTGCTGCATGTCGGTGCCGGCGAGGCGGTTCAACTCCGCGCCCGCGAGGTGCTGCGAGGTGCCGTTGCCGGGCGAGGCGTAGAACCACTTGCCCGGCTCGCTCTTGACCCTGGCGATCAGGTCCTTCAGCGAACGGATCCCGCGCTCGGGCGTGACGCACACGATGATGCTCATCAGAGCGACCTCGGTGATGGGCGTGAAATCGCGGTGGGGATCCCACGAGAGGTTCTTGTACAGCCAGGGGTTGATCGCGTGCGTGAAGTTGCCGGCGAGCAGGATGGTGTAGCCGTCGGGTGCGGCGCGCGCGACGTGCTCCGCGGCGATGTTGGAGCCTGCGCCGGGCTTGTTGTCCACCACCACCGGCTGGCCGATTTCCCGGGTGAGCTCGTCGGCGATGATGCGCGCGAGAAAATCGCCGCTGCCCCCGGGCGGAAATCCGACCACGAGCCGCAGCGGCCGGTCCGGGTAGCCTTGAGCCCACGCCGCCGTGGAAGCGATCCCCAGCAGAACCACGGCCAAGGCGCGACGCGCGATGATAGACAAGGAAACCTCCTTCTACCTGCGGCCATACGATATACCGAAATTCCCTCGGGAGCCTGACGGACGAGGCGCTTTGGGCGGACAATATTCGTCCCGGTCGACGGGATAAAACCGGTTTCGTTCCAAGGAGAAACGCCATGGCCACATTCATCAGCCTTTTGAGTTTCACCGATCAGGGCATCCGCACCATCAAGGACGCGCCCAAGCGGGTCGACGCCTTCAGAGCAATGGCGAAGAAGCTCGGCGTTACGCTCAAGGATTATTACATGACCGTCGGCCACTACGACGTGGTAATCGTTCTCGAGGGCAGTGATGAGGCCGTTGCAACCGCGCTGCTGAAGGTTGCTTCCCTCGGGAACGTGCGAACCGAGACCTTACGTGCGTTCTCCGAGACCGAAATGAGCCGAATCACCGGCAACATTCCGTGAGGAGATGCCGGGAGGTGGCCACCCCCGGTGTGACCTGCATGACTTCACGATTTCTCAGGTCGGCGACTGCGATTCTGTGTCTGGCCGTTTGCGGCGAAGGTTTCCCCCAAGCGTATCCAAGCCGGCCGATCAGCATCGTGGTGCCCGTAGGGCCCGGCAGCCAATCGGACAACGTCGCGCGCGTGCTCGCCGAACGGCTGCAGGCCGCCTTCGGCCAGCCCGTGCTTGTGGAGAACCGTGCGGGCGCCGATGCCATGATCGGGACCGAGTTCGTTGCCAAAGCGGCGCCGGACGGATACACGCTGCTCTTTTCACTCTCAGGTCCGTTGACCGTCGCCCCGACCCTCTATGCGGGACGAGTTCGATACGACAGCGAACGGGACTTTGCGCCGATTTCCCAGCTTGCGCGCGTAACCTTGATTCTCACGGCGAGCGCACAGCTTCCGGCAAATGACCTGAGGCAATTCGTCGCTTACACCCGGTCGCATCCGCGCACCGCGGCGATCGGACACATGGTCGGGGTTATCTCTCTCCTCGCGCTGCGCTCAAAGCAGGTTACCGGGGCGGATGTCGAGCTGATCCCCTACAAGGGGGTGACGGCAATCTGGACCGACTTGCTCGGCGGCCGCATCCACGCGGGAATTGAACCCCTGAGTTCCGCCCTCCCTCAGATTCAGGCGGGCAAGCTGAAAGCCCTTGCAACTTTTGGCAGCTCCCGCTCGGCGTTTATCCCGGACGTGGCGACGGTGCGCGAGCAGGGCTATCCGGAAATCGAAGGCGAAGCATGGAACGCGCTCCTGACGCGCGCCGGCACGCCGCCCGCGGTGATCGACCGTCTCAATCGCGAAGTGGTGCGCATCTTCTCGCTGCCCGATGTCCAGGAGCGGCTGCGCGGCGTCGAGATCAAGACGAGCGATCCCCAATCCGTCGCCCGCATGATTCGCGAAGACACGATTCGCTGGGCGAAGGTGATCCGGGACTTCGACGTGAAACCCGAGAACTAGACGCACGCGCAACAGCACGGATAAGATTCCACCCGAGGAGGAACCCATGCTGACGCGACGCGATGTCCTGCTCGGAGCGATTGCGGCCGGAGTCATGATGCGCGCCCGGCCGGTCCTCGCCAAGGCGGCCCAGCCGGCGACGCCCGTTAATTTCGACGTGCCGGCCGGCGCCTGCGACTGCCATACCCACATCCACGGCCACCCGGAGAAGTCTCCTTTCTTCCCGGGCCGCGTCTATACGCTCGCCCGCGCGCTGATCGCGGCGAACCCGGAACGCATCCTCTGGGGAACGAACTGGCCGCATCCGAATTCGGGCTCAGGGCGCAAGCCGACCGAGCTGACGCCGCTCTTCCAGGTCGACGACGGCTTGGTGCTGAACCTTCTTCCGGTGTGGCTGCCCGATGCGGGGGTTCGCAGAAAAATCCTCGTGGACAATCCGGCGAGGCTTTACGCGTTCTGAGCGCGGGCTGGTTGGCGCGGCCCTGGTGTTCCTGGTCGCGTTGCAGCTCGCTCAAGGCGCGCGGGCGCAGGCTCCCGACGCGTCCGACATCGCCGAGGGCATGAGACTTTTCCTGCAGAAGGGAAATTGCCAGGCGTGTCACGGCTGGGCGGCGGACGGCCGCAAGATGGACAGCCAGATGCCGGACGGCTCGAACCTGCGCGAGACCCGGCTCGATCGCGGCACCCTGATCCTGACGATCAAGTGCGGGCGCCCCGGAAGAAGCATGCCGGCCTTCGACAAGCTCGCCTACAGCGACGGGCGCTGCTACGGCATGAAGCAGGCCGACCTGAAATCGAGCGGACTGGGCCTGCCCGATCCGCCGGCGACGCTGCAGCCGCGCGAGATCGAATTGCTCGCGGACTTCATGTTCGCGAAGATCATCGGCAAAGGCCCGATGAACCGCGCGAAGTGCATCGAATACTGGGGCGCTGAAGTCGAAGCCTGCGGCGAGTTTCCTAAATAGGCTCAGTTCAACGCGAAGACGAACAGGTAGCTGGAATTCTCCAGCTTGTCGAACTTCACCGGGTGCAGGTGGCGCCCGCCCGACTGCACGGCGAGATACTGCTTCGGCCCGATCGCATAGGTCACCGGGGCGCCTTTGAGCGGCGTGCCGAGGTTGAAGCGCCAGAGCTCCTCGAGCGTTTCGTCGTGATACGCGATCACCCAGCCGTCCTGCAGCGCGGTGAACACGAGGCCCCCGGCCGTGACGATCGCGCCGGAGCGGATTTCGATATCGGTGATCGCCTTTGCGATGACTTTGTGGCCCCGCCCCGTTCTGCGTGAAGCAGCCTTCGATGCCCACGCCGTAGGCGATTTTCTTCACGGGATGATAGGCCGTCGGCTGGTGCGCGACGCCGCCGTGCCAGGTCGGGCAGGCGCGCTTCTTTCCGTCGCCGCGCAGCGCCCGCGCTATCGGGTTGTAGATCTGCACGTCGAGCTTCGCATCGTAATCGAGCGGCCTGCCGGTCTTGGGATTGATCCCCTTCGTCCAATTGAGATCGTTCACGTACTGGTCGGCCTTGATGAATTTTCCGTTGGTGCGGTCGAGAGTGTAATAGAAGCCGTTGCGCCCGAAATGGCCGACGATCTTGCGTTGCTGGCCGTCAATCGTCGCGTCGTAGAGCATGTGGACGCCGACTTCGTCGTAGTCCCACGAGTCGTTCGGGGTGTACTGGAAATGCCAGGCGGGCTTGCCGGTATCGACGTTGAGCGCCACCGCCGAGTCGGTGTAGAGATTGTCCCCGGGGCGCGCCTGCGGATCGTAGATCGGGAACGGGTTGCCCGTGCCGACGATGTAGAGGCGGGTCGCCGGGTCGTAGGAGCCGGTTTGCCAGATTCCGCCGCCGCCGGTTTTCCACGCATTGTGGTCGTCCTTCCAGGTTTCGCTGCCCGGGTCGCCGGGCTTGGGCACGACGTACCAGCGCCACAATTCCTTGCCCGTCCTCACTTCGAGCGCGGCAACCCAGCCGCGCGTTCCGCCGTCGCCCGCGCCGTTCTGCACGATCACCTTGCCGTCGGCCACCAGCGGCGCGGTCAGGAATTTTTCCTGCCTGCCGAATTCGGTCTTCCCCGCGACCTGCTTGTCCCAGACGATCTCGCCGTTGTCGCGGTTGATCGCGATGACCCGGCCGTCCGGAAGGTTGGCGATCACGAGGTCTTCCCACAGCGCGATGCCGCGCGTGCGCGGAGCGTTGCCCTGGTGCTTGACGCCGGGGTCGGCAATCCAGACGAACTCGCCCTTGTTGGGATTGCGCGCGTCGATCTTGTACACGGTGCCCCAGCCGTCGGTCGTGTACATGAAACCGTTGTCGATGAGCGGATTGACCTCGTTTTCCGGGCCGTTCTGCCCGACGTCCTGCATGCCGCCCAGCGCCATCGCCCATACGAGCCGGAGGTTCTTGACGTTGTCGCGGTTGATCTGGGTGAGCTTCGAATAGCGGGTGGCGCCGTAGTCGCCGTTCATCAGCAGCCAGTTCTGCGGCTCGTTCTGCGCATTGAGCAGACGGTCCCTGTTGACGGTCATCTGGTACTCGGCGGCGAACGCCGCCGCGGCGAGCGCGACAGCGAACACGCCCGCGAGAGCTGCGAATTCGACTCTGATGAATTTCGGCGCGCGATGTCGCATGATGGGTCCCCCTCTTTTCGACTGCGTCAGTTTAGCGCGCGAGCGCTCACGGCTCCACCTTGATGCCGCTCGCGCGGATGAGCTCGGTCCACCTGCGCGTGTCTTCCTTGAGGAACCGCGCGAATTCGCCGGGAGTGAAGCTCGACGGCTCGGCCCCTTGCGCGGCGAGCTTCTCCCTCACGTCGGGCGCCGCGAGCGCCCTGACGACGTCCTCGCGCAGGGTGTCGATGGCTTCCTTCGGCGTGCCCTTGGGGAACGCGAACCCGAACCAGTTGGCGACGAGGTAATCGACGCCTTGCTCGAGCGCGGTCGGCACGCCGGGAAAGGCCGCCGAGCGCTGCGCCGTGCTCACCGCGAGGCCCCTCGCTTTGCCGCCCCGGATGGGACCGAGCGCCGTCGGCGAGGCGGCGATGATGAGGTCGATCTGCCCCGCCTGCAGGGCGACGCTCGCATCGCTCATGCCCTTGTAGGGAATGTGCGTGAGGTTCACGCGCGCGT
>VBCJ01000268.1 GCA_005884335.1 Betaproteobacteria bacterium
GGACAGCAACCGAGAGCAGTCTGGAAATCGAACAGCGTGGTGAGCACCAGGAACCGCTCGGGCCAGGTGTAGCCCTCGAAATCGATGTCCAGGCATTTGCGCACCGTGCTCCGCCCGCCGTCGCAGCCGATGACGTAGTCGAAGACGTGGCGCTCCGCGCCCTCGGTCGTGACTTGGGCGCCTCTGGAGTCCTGGACAACATCGGTCACGCTCGTTCCGAGCCGAAGCTCGACGTTCGGCATTGCGGCAAGCCTCCGGAGGCCGAGCTCGGACAGTTTGTGCTGCTCGGTCTGGACGACGAACGGGTACGGAGTCTCGCCGCGCAGCACCTCGTGATCGAACTGCGCGACGAGCGTCTTCGTCGTTCCGTCCCAGAACTGAAAGTAGCGCGCGACAAGGCCTAACGACTGGAACTCTTCGAGGAGCCCGAGCTCGGCGAGCATCTCGAGCGTGGACGGGTGCGTGGTGGCCGCGCGCGGGCTGTGGTCGATTTGCCGCTCAGCCTCCAAGAGCGTGACCCGCATCCCCTTGCGGGCGCAGGCGATCGCGGCGACGACGCCGACCGGACCCGCCCCGACGATGCAGACTCGCGCCGTCACGGGCTCGCCGGAATTCAGTGCGTGCCGGCGGGCCCTTCCGGTGCGGGCAGCGCCTCGCCCGTCGCGCGCTTCGAGTGATCCTCGGCGAGCAGCACATACATCGACGGAACGACGAAGAGCGTGAACAGCGTCCCGATAGCGACGCCGGTTGCGATCACAAGCCCCATGTTGAAGCGACTTACCGCACCCGCGCCGCTTGCGATGAGGAGCGGAACGACGCCGAGCACCATTGCGCCCGTGGTCATCAGGATCGGCCGCAAGCGGATGCCGGCGGCTTTTTCGACCGCCTCGCGCTTGGACATGCCTTGCTTCTGCAGGTTGTTGGCGAACTCGACGATCAGGATCCCGTGCTTGCTGATAAGTCCGATCAGCGTCACGAGACCCACTTTGGTGTAGATGTTGAGGCTCACCGCGCCGATGCCGAGTGTGCTGAAAAGGTTTACGAAGATGAGGGCTCCGCAGATCGACATCGGGACCGAGATCAGGATGATGATCGGGTCGCGGAAGCTCTCGAACTGTGCCGAGAGCGCGAGAAAAATGATGATGAGAGCGAACAGGAGAGTGAAGAGCAGCGCGCTCGATTCCTGGATGTACTGCCGCGACGGCCCCGCGTAGTCCACCGAGTAGCCCTGCGGCAACGTGCGCTCGGCGAGGTTCTGCATGTAAGCGATCGCCTCGCCCTGGGTCACGCCGATGAAGGGCACGCCGGAGATCGTCGCCGCGTTCTGCTGCTGGAAGCGGTTGAGCGCCTGTGGGATCGTCTTGGTCGTGATGTGCACCACGGTCGAGAGCGGGATCGCCTCGCCGTTTCCAGCGCGGATATAGGTGTCGCCCAGCTGTCCAGCATTCAACCGGTCCGCCTGCTGGATCTGGGGAATGACCTTGTAGGCACGATCGTGAAAGCTGAAATAGTTGACGTAGCCGCCGCCAACGAGGGACGACAGCGCCGCGCCGACGTCCTTCATGGTGAGCCCGAGCTGGGCGGTCAGTTCCCGGTCGATGACGATCGTCGATTGCGGCAGGTCGTAGCGCAGATCGTTGTCGACGAAGAAGAACATCCCGCTTTTTTGGCCTTCCTGCGCGAGCGCGGACGCGACATCGTTCAGGCGCTCGAAGGGCTCCGTGGTCTGGATCACGAACTGCACCGGAAATCCGAACGCGCCAGGCAGCGCCGGGGGCTGGAAAACCGCGGCGCGCAAACCTGCGATCTGCTCCAGCTCCTTCTGAACGACCGGCAGAAGCTTCGTCGAGGTCGCCTTGCGCTCGCTCCAGGGCTTCAGCACCATGCCGCCGATCGTCTGCCCCGGAACGTCGATCTGGAACACGTGGTCGGTCTCCGGGTGCTTGACGAAGGTTTCGTAGATCTGGCGGGTATAAGGCTGCCGCTGTTGCAGCGTCGAGTTGGGCGCAGCCTGCGCGGAGACGATCAATACGCCCTGGTCTTCCTGCGGCGCGAGTTCGTCCTTTGCGGTTGCCCACAGGAAATAGATGCAGCCCAGAACGACGAGCGAGAATACGGTGGTCACAGGCACCCAGTTGAGCGTTCCGTGCAGCAGACGCTCGTAGCGCCGGTGCAGCGCGTCGAAAGTGCGGTCGAGCAGCAGCACGAGCTTCGCGTCCCAGCTGGTCGCGTTCGGGTCGTGCGGCTTGAGCAGCCTGGCACACATCATGGGCGAGAGCGTCAGCGCGACGACAGCCGATACGGTTACCGCGCCGACGAGCGTGACGGCGAACTCGGTGAAAAGAGCTCCGGTGAGCCCGCTCAGGAATATGATCGGAACATACACGGCCACAAGCACGCCGGTCATCGCGATGATGGGGTTGGCGAGCTCGCGCGCTGCGAGGATCGCGGCCTGCCCGGGCTTCATGCCCTCTTCCAGATGCCGGTTGACGTTCTCGACCACGATGATGGCGTCGTCCACGACCAGGCCGATCGCGAGCACCAGGGCGAGCAGCGTCAGCAGGTTGATCGAATACCCGAGCGCGAACATCACGGTGAAGGTGCCAACGAGCGACAGCGGTATTGCCACCGTAGGAATCAGCACCGAGCGCACCGACCCCAGGAAGGCGAACACCACCAGCGTCACGATGAAAAGCGCCTGGACGAGAGTCCAGATGACCTCCTCGATGGCGCTGTTCACGAACTTGGTGGAGTCGTAGACGATCTCGCCCTGCAGGCCCTGCGGCAGCTGCGTCTTGATGTCGGGGAACACGTTGCGCACGCGCGCTATCACTTCGAGCAAATTCGCCGCGGGCGCAACCTGGATCCCGATATAAACGGCCTTCTTGCCGTCGAAGCCCACCTCCGACTCGTAGTCCTCGGCGCCGAGCGTCACGTTGGCGACGTCGTTCAACCTGACGACCGCGCCGCCTTGCTGCTTGATGACGAGGTTCTTGAACTGCTCGACGGTGCGAACGTCCGTCGACGCGGTGAGGTTTACCTGGACCATCTGGCCCTTGGTCGCACCCACCGCCGACAGGAAGTTGTTGGCGGCGAGCGCCGCGCTCACGTCGGCTGCAGTGAGGTTGTAGGCCGCAAGCTTGTCCGGATCGAGCCAGGCGCGCAGCGCGAAGAGCTTCTGGCCGAGGATTTGAGCCGTCTGCACGCCTTCGACCGCCTGGAGCTTCGGCTGGACCACGCGGATCAGGTAATCGGTGATCTTGTTGGGCGCGAGCACATCGCTCGCGAAGCCGATGTACATCGCTGCGATCGTTTGTCCGACCTGGACCGTGAGCACGGGCTGCTGCGAGCCCGGCGGGAGCTGGTTGAGGACCGCGTTGACCTTGGTATTGATCTCGGTGAGCGCCTTGTCGACGTCATAGTTGAGCCTGAGCGCGGCCGTGATGGTGCTCACGCTCTGCCGGCTGACCGAGCTCATGTAGTCGATTCCGCTCGCCTGCGCGATCGAGTTTTCGAGAGCGCAGACCGAGCACGAGCAGCGTCAGGCTTACGACCGTTGCAAGGACCGGCCGTTCGATGAAGATGTCGGTGAATTTTCTCATCCGGACCCCCTACTGGTCCTTGGGTTTCGGGGCCGGGTCGTTCGCCGGCTGGATCGAATTGTTGACGGTCACCGGAAAGCCCGTACGCAGCTTGATCTGCCCAGCAGTGACCACGGTCTCGCCTTCCTTGATTCCGGAGAGGATCGCGACCTGGTCGCCGCGCGTCTCGCCGGTCGTGACGAACCTCTGCTGCGCGACGAGCGCGACTATCTCGTCCTTCCCCTTGTGCTCTTCCACGACGAACACGGTGTCCCCGAAGGGATTGTAGGAGACCGCGGTCTGCGGCAGCGTGAGGAAGCGCTGCGGTCCGCCCGAGGCGATCGCCACCGTGGCGAACATTCCGGGAAGCAGGCTCTGCTTCGGGTTGCGAACGGTCGCGCGCACCTGTACGTTGCGCGTCGCCGGATCCACCTTGGGGTCGATCGAACTCACCTCCCCCGTGAATTCCTGCCCCGGGAAAGCATCACTCTTCAGAGTGATTTTCTGCCGGAGGGCAATTTTGCTGAGCGACTTTTGCGGCGCATAGAAGTCGACGTAAACCGGATCGAGCGCCTGCAACGTCACGAGCTTCGTACCGGCGTTCACGTATTGTCCGACGTCGACGGCGCGGATCCCGAGCCGCCCGTCAAAGGGCGCGCGAACGAGCTTCTTGTTGAGGAGAGCCTGCTGCTCGGCGACCTGCGCCCTCGCGCTCTTCAGCGTCGCCGCGTCGGCGTCCACCACGGCCTGGCTCACAGCCTGGATCTCCAGCTGCTTCTGGTTGCGCTGGTAGTTAACTTCCGCGAGCTCGGCGGCCGCCGCGAGCGACTGCAGCCTCGCGAGGTCCGACTCGGCGTTGAGTTGCACGAGCGGCGCGCCCGCTTGAGCCGCCTGCCCGGATTGAAAGTGTATGGCGGTGATCACCC
>VBCJ01000269.1 GCA_005884335.1 Betaproteobacteria bacterium
ATCCGTTCCGGCTGGGCGGGATCGATTTTTCCAAGTCCGACAGCTTTCTGGGCCTGACTTTCAGCGGGCCGATCAAATATTACTACCTGCTGGTGGTGGTGCTGCTCGCGGTGATCTTCATCAACGTGCGGCTCCAGAACTCGCGAATCGGGCGTGCCTGGGAGGCGATCCGCGAGGACGAGATCGCGGCGCGCGCGATGGGCATCGACACCACGCGCTTGAAGCTCCTCGCCTTCGCCATGGGCGCCACCTTCGGCGGCGTCGCGGGCGGCATGTTCTCCGCGATACAGGGATTCGTTTCGCCGGAGAGCTTCGTCCTCGTCGAATCCATCATGGTGGTTTCCATGGTCGTGCTCGGCGGCATGGGGAACATCTGGGGGGTGATCCTCGGCGCGGTGCTGCTCTCCTTCGTTCCGGAGATCCTGCGGTTCACGGTCGAGCCCGCGCAAAAACAGCTGTTCGGCCGGATGATCATCGAGCCGGAGGTGATCCGCATGCTGATTTTCGGATTCGCCCTGGTGCTCGTCATGACGCTGCGGCCGGGCGGCTTGTGGCCGTCCGCGGTGCGCAAGCGCGAACTCGCGGAGCGCAAGCCGTGAGCGTGCTGCTCGAGGCGCTCGGCGTCACAAAGCGTTTTGGCGGCGTCGAGGCGCTTATCGATGTCAGCTTTTCGATCGCGCGCGGCCAGATCTTCGGGTTGATCGGTCCGAACGGCGCCGGGAAGACCACGCTTTTCAACTTGCTTACCGGGCTCTACCCGGCCGACCGCGGCCGCTTTCTCCTCGACGGAAGAGAGCTCACCGGGCTCAAGCCCGACAGGATCGCGGCGCGGGGTATCGGCCGCACTTTCCAGAACATCCGGCTCTTCGCCAACCTGTCCGCGCTCGAAAACGTCATGATCGGCCGCCATGTCCGCACGCGCGCGGGCGTTCTCGGCGCAGTGCTGCGCGATCCGGCGACGCGCGCCGAAGAAGCGGGAATCGAGCGGCGCGCGGCGGAACTGCTCGACTACGTCGGCATCCGCGCCCGGGCGAACGATCCGGCGGGAAGCCTTCCGTACGGCGATCAGCGGCGCCTGGAGATCGCGCGCGCGCTTGCAACCGACCCTGTCCTGCTCGCTCTGGACGAGCCCGCAGCGGGAATGAATGCCCCCGAGACCAGGGGGCTCCGGGCGCTGCTCGGGCGCATTCGCGGGGACGGCACGACGCTGCTCCTCATCGAGCACGACATGCGCGTGGTCATGAACGTATGCGACCGGGTGCTGGTTCTCGATTACGGCAAGCGCATTGCGGAGGGCGTGCCGGCCGAAGTGCAGCGCGATCCGAAGGTGATCGAGGCCTATCTCGGCGCCGCGACGGCGCCGCCTGCATGAAGCTTCTCGAAATTCGCCGCCTGGAAGTCCGCTACGGGGGAATCCGCGCGGTGAAGGGGATCGATCTTGAAATCGCCGAGGGCGAGCTTGTCTGCCTGATCGGCGCGAACGGCGCGGGCAAATCCTCGACGCTGCGTGCGATCTCGGGGCTTGTCCCGACTGCTCCGGGAGCGATCCGGTTCGGCGGACGCGATCTCGCCGGCATCCCCGCGTTCGCGCGGGCGCGCGCGGGGCTCGTCATGGTGCCCGAGGGGCGCGGGGTGTTCGCGCAGTTGAGCGTCGAGGAGAATCTCGCGATGGGAGCCTACGCGCGGACAGACGCCGGGGTCGCCTCCGACCACGCTCGCGTTTTCGAGCTGTTTCCGCGGCTCGCAGAGCGGCGCGGTCAGACGGCCGGAACGCTGTCCGGGGGCGAGCAACAGATGCTTGCCATCGGCCGCGCCCTCATGAGCCGGCCGAAGCTCCTTGCGCTGGATGAGCCGAGCATGGGGCTCGCCCCGATCGCGGCGCAGAGGATCCTGCAGGTGATTCGCGACATCAACCGCACCGGCGTCACGGTGCTGCTCGTGGAGCAGAACGCTCGAAGCGCGCTTGCGCTGGCCCACCGCGCCTATGTCATGGAAAGCGGGGAGATCACGCTCTCGGGAGAAGCGCGCGCTCTGCTCGCAGACCCCCGCGTGCGCGAAGCTTACCTCGGCGAGGTCACTTGAGCACCGATTGCCGGCCTGGGAAGGGAACCACGATGCTGTTTGGAATGACAGCGCTACGCGTCGCGGGCGGGGGAGCGTGCTTCGCGGCTGCAACGCTGTGCAGCCTTGCCTGTCACGCCCAGGATTTTCCTTCGCGGCCGATCCGTCTGATCGTGCCGCAGGCGCCGGGCGGCGGAACCGACATCCTCGGCCGCAACGTGGCGCAGAAGCTCGGCGAGCTGCTGCGCCAGCCGGCGATCGTCGAAAACCGGACCGGCGCCGGATCGCTCGTCGGATCCGAGTACGTCGCCAAAGCGCCCGCCGACGGCTATACGCTGCTCGTCGGCGGCATCTTCAACATCGTCATGAACAAGGCGCTGATCAAGAACATCTCCTACGATCCGCTGCGCGATTTCGTGCCGCTCGGCTTTACCTCCGCCTATCCGTTCGTGCTCCTCGCGCGGTCCGATCTTCCGGTCTCGAATCTTGCCGAGCTCGTCAAATACGCGAAAGACAGGCCCGGGCGGCTCACCTACGGATCGGCGGGAATCGGGACCTTGCAGCACGTCTGGGGAACGATCCTGTTCAGGAGCCTGGGCATGGATGCGCTGCACGTGCCGTTCAAAGGCGCGGCCGCCGCCCACCAGGAGATGATGGCGGGACGCCTCGACCTGTTGTTCGACAACATGTCGGCGTCCAAGCAGTACGTCCAGTCCGGGCGCCTCAAGGGTCTGGTTGTGTCCTCTGCCGGAAGATCGGGGCATCTTCCGGAGGTGCCGGCGATCAACGAAACGGGTCTCGCAAAATTCGAAGGCGAGAGCTGGTTCGGCCTCTTCGCGCCCGCCGCCACGCCCGCCCCGGTCGTGGAAATTTTGCGCAAAGCTCTGACCGGCATCGTCGCCGATCCGGAATTCACGGCGCGCATCGAGCGCGACGGCGGCCGCGTTCTCGCCATTCCGCCGCGCGAACAGCACCGGTTCATGCAGGAGGAGATCGAACGCTGGACGAAGCTCGTCGCCCAGTACGGCGTGACGGTGGACTAGGCCTCCGCGGCGCGCGCTAAGGCGCCTTGTCGGCGGCCGTAGTGAACGAATCTGCGAAGAATTCGTTTTCCGGCAGCCGGCATTTCTGGATGAAATCGCGCCGCGCGGAATCCACCATGATCGGCACCCCGCAGGCGTAGACCTGGTGGCCGGAAAGGTCGGACAGGTCCTCCATCACCGCGCGGTGCACGAATCCGGTCCGGCCGCCCCACTCGTCTTCCGGCAGCGCGTCGGAAATCACCGGCACGTACTCAAACCCCGGATGCTCGGCGGCCCAGCGCTCGGCCAAGCCGTTCAAGTAAAGATCCTTCGGGCGGCGCGCGCCCCAGTAAAGCCTCATGGGGCGGGCGACGCCTTTTTTGAACGCGGCCTCGATGAGCGCCTTGATCGGCGCGAATCCCGTGCCCGAGGCGACGAGCACGATGGGCTTGTCGGATTCGTCGCGCAGGAAGAACGTGCCGAACGGCCCCTCGAAGCGCAGGATGTCGCGCTCCTTCATGGTCCGGAACACGTGGTCG
>VBCJ01000270.1 GCA_005884335.1 Betaproteobacteria bacterium
CGATCCGGGCAAGCGGCCGCTTGCCTTTTGCCCAGTCGGGCTTGATGTAAGTAGCATGAAAGAACATCGCGCCCTCCAGCACGGGCGCCTCCCGCTCATAGTAGACCGCCTCAGCCACTTCCCAGGCGCGCAGCCAGTCCTCGCCCGTCGGGGTCGGCAGTGAATCGAACTCCGTCCATGAAAAGGCCCCTACATAGCGCCCTCGGAGCGGATCCCAGTTCTTCTGGTAGACCACGCCGCAGACCGTACCGGAGTATCGACCCGAGGCCCTGCGATTCATCGTGACCTCCGCCACCGCGTATTGACCGGCCACGGGCTCGCCCCGCGCTTCGAAATACACGTTCCGCGCAAGGCAGGCCAGACTCCTCCGGTGGTCCTGACGCGCGTAGACCGTCTGCAGCGCCAAGACGAAGATCGCGGCGATCAGGCCGAGCACCAAGGCGAACACCCAGGGCTCCTTGTCCCAGGCGTGCCAAGACACGCGCAAGTCGTACCACCTGCGCGACACCGCCCAGCCGAGGCGGGAAGGAAGATCCGCGTAAAAGCGTCTCGAGAACATGTCGTCGGGTCTGACCAGGGACCGGGTCGCCTCAAAAGGTCGCCACAGTCCCGGTTAACGGGCGAATGGTCGTCACCGTGCACACCCCTGTCAAGGTCGCAAGCCCGCGAACCCGACAGCCGAGGGAATTCGCGCCTCTTTCGCTCCTCTCCTGTGAATTAGTTAATTAGCGGGAGCATGACTTTGGCATAGGCTTAACGTGCGGTCCGTGGGGATGAGAAGGGGAGCAGGTCATGAGAATGAACACCACGCTGGTAATCAATTCGAAGGGCGGGTCCGGAAAGACCACCGTCGCCACCAACCTCGCCAGTTACTTCGCGGCTCACGACATCCCAACAACCGTCATGGACTACGACCCGCAGGGGTCGAGCCTGCATTGGCTGCGGGTCCGTACCCAGCCCGGGGGGAGAATTTACGGGGCTAATGCCGCGCCTCAGAAGGGCGGCCGCATCCGCAGCGTCGAGATGCACGTGCCTACGGACACGCAGCAGCTCCTGATCGATGCGCCGGCCGGCGTATCGGGTCTGCTCCTGCAGGAAATGCTGAGCAAGGCCGACGGCATCCTCATTCCGGTGGCGCCCTCGGCGATCGACATTCACGCGACGGCCAATTTCGTCCGGGACCTCCTCCTCGTGGGCAGGATCCGCACGCGCAATATCCAGCTGGCCGTGCTGGCGAACCGGGTCCGCAGCTCGATGCCGGTGTATCAACCGCTCGAGCGGTTTCTCAATTCGCTCGGTTTGCCGTTCCTGACGCGGATCAGCGATTCGGACGTGTACGTCAAAGCCGCGGAGGCGGGAATCGGGATTTTCGAAATGGCCCCTGCCGCAGCGGCCGCGGAATGCGCGGAATTCATGCCGATCGTCGAATGGGTGGGCAGGCAGCGGGATCCCGTGGCGTCCGGGGACGGAAAGA
>VBCJ01000271.1 GCA_005884335.1 Betaproteobacteria bacterium
CCTTCATCACGTCGCCGAGCTGCCCGGTGAGGATCAGTTTTCCGCTTCCCGGTGTGCGGCTTGCCTCGACGAAGAGGATGTCGCCGCCGACAGGCGTCCACGCGAGTCCCGTGGCGACGCCCGGCATGGCCGTGCGCAGCGCCACCTCGTTCTCGAACTTCGTCGGTCCGAGGATCTCCGCGAGGTCCCTCTCGTCGATCTTCACGGTCTGGACCGCGCCCTCGGCGATCCGCACCGCCGCGCGCCGGCATACCGCGCCGATCTGGCGCTCGAGCGAGCGCACGCCCGCCTCGCGCGTGTAATCGCGGATGATGGCGGTGAGCGCCGCGTCGGTGATCTCGACCCGTTCGGGCTTGAGGCCGTTTTCCTTCAGCTGGCGCGCCAAGAGATAGCGGCGCGCGATCTCGCGCTTTTCCTCCTGCGTGTAGCCTGGCAGCTGGATGATCTCCATGCGATCGCGCAGGGGCCCGGGAATCGTGTCGAGCACGTTCGCCGTGGTAATGAAGAGCACGCTCGAAAGGTCGTAGGGCACCGCGAGGTAGTTGTCGCGGAAGGTGTTGTTCTGCGCCGGATCGAGCACTTCGAGGAGCGCCGAGGACGGGTCTCCGTGGAAGCCCGCGCCGAGCTTGTCGATCTCGTCGAGCATCATCACGCAGCCGCGCGTCCCGGCTTTCTTCAGCGCCTGGATGATGTTGCCGGGCAGCGCGCCGATGTAGGTGCGTCGGTGCCCGCGTATCTCGGCCTCGTCGTGCACGCCGCCGAGCGACACGCGCACGAATTTGCGCCCCAGCGCCCTGGCGACGCTCTGGCCGAGCGAGGTCTTTCCGACTCCGGGCGGGCCAACGAAGCACAGGATCGGCCCGTGGCCTTCGGGATTGAGCTTTCGCACGGCGAGAAATTCGACGATGCGCTTTTTCACCTGCTCGAGGCCGAAATGATCCGCATCCAGAATGCGCTGCGCTTCCGCCATGTCGATCGCGTCGGGCTCGGGGCTCTTCCACGGCAGCTCGATCAGCCAGTCGAGATAGGTGCGCACCATCGAGTACTCGCCCGAGGCGTCGGACATGCGCTCGAGGCGCTTCAGTTCCTTCATCGCCTGCTTTTCGACTTCCCCGGACATGCCGGCTTCTGCGATCGCTTTCTTGAGCTCCTCGATCTCGGCGGCCTGGCCTTCCTCGCCTTCGCCCAGTTCCTTCTGGATCGATTTCATCTGCTCGCGCAGGAAGTACTTCCGCTGAGTCTCATACAGGCTCACTTTGGTGCGCTCGTCGATCTCGCGCGATAGCTTGAGCACCTGCAGTCGGTGTGCGAGGTGCTCGAGCACGCTATCCAGACGCTTTTGCAGGTCCACTGGGCTGCGACCAACTCCTGCGGAGTCTGCGGGAGGAGCTCCAAGACCTGGAGCGCGCGCTCCTTCAACTGCACGAATCGCGCTTCGATCTCGTTGCCGGCGGCCTCGGGCTCTTCGATGCGCCCGACGCGCGCCGCCATGAACGGGTAGCTCTCGAGATACTCGACCACGCGGAAGCGTTGCTGCCCCTGGCAGATGACGTGATGCGTCCCGTCGGGCGTGGTGACGTAGCGCACGATGCTGGCGACCGTGCCGACGAGGGAAAGCTCGTCCGACCCTGGCTTCTCGGTTTCCGGGTTCCGCTGCAAGAGGACGCCGACAGGGCGCTTCGCCTTCGCGGCTGCTTGAGCGGCTGCGATCGAGGCTTCGCGGCCGAGCGCGATAGGCAGGATCATGCCGGGGAAGAGCACCATCTTGCGCACGGGCAGAATGATGAGCGCGTCCTCCGGAAGCGCGACCATCCCGTCAGTTGCCGACTGGGACGCAGCGGCGCTCGCCTTTTCGCCCGGCGGATTCCGGTCCCTGCTGTCGAGATCCAAGTTCATATCGTCACCCCATCCTTCGCAAATCGAGCGTCAAGCAGCCGTTCGCAAGGCGCCGATCAACGAGCTGGTACCGGCCGGCAGGCAGGGCGATGCGGCGCTCGAAGCGGCCATAGGGAATTTCGAGTCGGTAAATGATGGCGCGCTGATACTCAACGGGAAAGGCACGCTCGCCGCGAACTACGATCGTCCCGGCTTCGAGGGAGACCTCGAGTTCGTCCGCCGCGACGCCGGGAAGGGCGACGCAAAGCGTGAGCCCGTCCGCCGTCTCGTATAGGTCGACGGGCGGCTCCCAGCCCGGTGCCCCGGCGGCACCGAACTGGAAGAACCGGCGCTGCAGCTTCTCTGCCCCTCGGAGCAGCTCCAGCGCTTCGGCCCACACCCATGACCGTGAATCGCGATATGTCATGCAAGTC
>VBCJ01000272.1 GCA_005884335.1 Betaproteobacteria bacterium
AACCGGCCAGCGATCCTGCTCGCCGATGAACCCACCGCCGGCCTGGACGCCGCTTACGCGGACGAAATCATGGAGATGTTCAACGCGTTCAACCAGGTCGGGGTCACCGTGCTGGTTGCCACGCACGATCGACAATTGATCGGCAAGTACCGCAAACGCGTCTTGACGCTCGACCACGGCAGGCTCCAATGAGGGTCTGGCTGCAGCATCATGGCTTGAGTCTCGCGCAGACGCTTGCGCGCCTGGCCCGGTCGCCCTTTGCCACGACGCTCAACGTGCTGGCGATCGGGGTCGCGCTCGCGCTTCCGTTCGGGGTCTATTGCGTGTTGGGCAATCTCGAGTCCTTGTCCCGCAACGCCTCGGTCGATCCTCAGCTCTCCGTGTTCCTGGCGAGGGACGCTGCGAAGGCCGATATCGCCGCCGTCGAAGCGCGGTTGAAAGGCGCCATGGGCGTCAGCGCCGTGCGTTTCGTGTCCCGGGACGCGGCCCTGGTGGAACTCAATCGCGCAGCCGGAATGGGAGAGGTGATCGCGAGCCTGCCGCAAAATCCGCTGCCGGATGCGTTCGTGGTGACCCTTTCTGCAAGCGATCCGGCGTCAGCGGACCGGCTGGAAGTCGAGTTCAAGTCGCTCCCGAAAGTCGCCTACGTTCAGGCGGACTCGGCGTGGGTCAGACGCCTCGATGCGCTGTTGCGTCTGGGGCGGACCGCGGTGGTCCTGCTCTCAGGGCTGCTCGGCCTCGCCCTTGTCGCCGTGACCTTCAACACCATCCGCCTGCAGATCCTCACTCAGCGCGACGAGATCGAGCTTTGCCGTCTGATCGGCGCAACGCACGCCTACATCCGCCGGCCCTTCTTCTATCTCGGATCGTTGCTCGGCCTGTTCGGAGGGCTCGCCGCCTTGGCGATCGTGCTTTCCGGGCTCATGGTCTTGAATCGTGATCTGGCGCATCTCGCACCCTTGTATGGTTCCGACATTCGCCTGAAATTCCCGACCTCAGACGAGATGATTTCGGGCCTGGTTGCGGCCATCGCCTTGGGCTGGCTGGGCGCCTATCTGTCAGTTAGTAGACACTTACTCGAAGCAGACCGGAGCTAGCCGGACCGAACCCGCCTCAGGAAGGCCCCTTCGGAGGCGGCGGATTCCTGGAACCAGGTCCCCCTCTTAGCACTCTAAGACCGAGAGCGCTAAAATCACCCTGGCAACAGCGCCGGAGGAAATAACAGATGACTCGCACAATGACACTGCCCGTACCAGTAGGAAGCCTGGAAACCTACATCCAGGCGGTGAATCGTTTCCCGATCCTTTCGCTCGAGGAAGAGCGCGACCTCGCGCGCAAATTCAGGTCCGACAATGACGTCGAAGCAGCCCGCCAGCTGGTGCTTTCGCACCTTCGCCTGGTGGTCGCCATCGCCCGCGGCTACATGGGTTACGGACTGCCGCAGGGAGACCTGATCCAGGAAGGCAACATCGGACTGATGAAAGCGGTCAAGCGCTTCGATCCGGAACGCGGGGTGCGCCTCGTATCGTTCGCGGTCCACTGGATCCGCGCCGAGATCCACGAGTTCGTCCTGCGCAACTGGCGCATGGTGAAGGTCGCCACCACGAAGGCGCAGCGAAAGCTCTTCTTCAACCTTCGCAGCATGAAGCCTTCGCTCGGCCCGATGACGCAGAGCGAGATCGGGTCGATGGCCACGGAGCTTCGCGTGAAGCCCGAGGAGGTTGCCGAAATGGAGATGCGGCTCGCCGGCCAGGAGATTTCACTGGAGCCGGCAAGCGACGAGGACGAGCCGTATGCGCCGATCGCCTACCTGGCCGACCGCTCGCCGGGGCCCTCGGAGATCGTCGAGACGAAGCAAGACGAAACTCTGCGGGCGCACGGCCTGGAGACCGCACTGGCGAGTCTCGATGCGCGCAGCCGCCGCATCATCGAAGCGCGCTGGTTGCGAGAAAAGGACTCGGCGACCTTGCACGAGCTTGCCGCCGAGTTCAAGGTCTCTGCCGAGCGCATCCGCCAGATCGAAGCAAAAGCCCTTGCGAAAATGAAAGACGTGATCGCGGCGGCATAAGTACGCTGCAGGCCGATCCCCATGAAGCCGCGGCGAGCCCGCGGCTTTTTATTTTCCCCCGAACACGACGTAGCGGTTCCGGCCCTGCTGCTTGGCCTGATAAAGCGCCTGGTCTGCGTGCTGGATCAGGTCTTCGGAGGCACTCTCCTTTTCGGGGATGAGCGAGACGACTCCCTGGCTCAAGGTGACGTTGTGGTCGACGGCCGAGCGCGCGTGCGGGATCGCCAGGCCGCCGATCACGCGAGACACCGCTTGAGCCACATCGACGGCGCCCTCCAAAACGGTTCCCGGCAGGACCATCGCAAACTCCTCACCGCCGTAGCGGGCGGCGAGGTCCGCCGGACGCCGACCCGCTGAGCTGAGCGCCGCCGCCACCCGTCGCAGGCAATCGTCGCCCGCCTGGTGGCCGTAGCAGTCGTTGAAAGCCTTGAAGTGATCGACATCCGAGAGAATCAGCGACACCGGAGCCTTCTCGCGGGCGGCGCGCCGCACTTCGATGAGCAGGTAGCTGTCGAAGTAGCGCCGGTTGGCAATTCCGGTCAGCCCGTCCTGCCGTGACAGCTTTTCCAGCTCGCGGTTGGCCGAAGCGAGGTCGCGCGACATCTCGAGCTGCTTGGTGCGCATGGATTCGAGGCGCTGCAGCGCCCGGATTTTCGCGTTCAGCACGACGAAGCTCACCGGCTTTACGAGGTAGTCGTCGCCGCCCGCCTCGATCGCGCGATCCAGGTCCTGATCGGCTTCCTTCGAGCTCAGGAAAATGATCGGCACCCACTCGTCGGCGCTGGTCTCGCGCATGTGCCGCGCGGATTCGTATCCGTCCATGACCGGCATCACGACGTCGATGAGCACGAGGCCCGGCCGGTCCTGCCGGTAGATCCGCAAAGCCTCCTTGCCGTCATTCGCCTCGACCACCGTGTGGCCCATGCGCTCGAGCAGGGCCTTGAGCGCGGCTCGGATCGTAGGGGAATCGTCGACGACGAGGATTTTCATCGCTTCCGGGGCACCCTGACTCCGGTGGGGCACCTAAGGATACAACTATTTCGCTTTCGACTCGGCCGGGATGAGACCGATGGCCGATTTTTCAGCCGGATGCTTTCAACAGGATCCGGACATCGGCTGCGAGGTTGGCTGCGTTGCCGTGGCGCACGAACAGGCGCAGCCGCCCCTGCGGATCGAACACGTAGCTGCCCGCGGTGTGATCCACGGTGTAGCCGTCCGGTGCCTTTGCCGGCGACTTCTGATAGAACACCCCGAAGTCTTTTGCGACCCTGGCGGTCGCGGCGGAATCGCCAAAGAGCCCGAGAAAACTGGGGTCGAACGCCGGAACGTAGTTCGCGAGAAGACTTTGCGTGTCGCGCTCCGGATCGACCGTGACGAAGAGCACCTGCAGCCGCTTCCCGTCCTCACCGAGTTGATCCTTTACCGCTTTGAGCTCGGCAAGCGTCGTCGGACATACGTCGGGGCAACGGGTGTAGCCGAAGAACATCACCACCACCTTGCCACGGAAATCGGCAAGAGTGCGCGCCTTGCCCGTGTGGTCGGTGAGCGCAAAATCCTTGCCGTAATCGGCGCCCGTGACATCCGTGTTCTTGAACGACGGGCGCGACCCGCCGCAGCCGGCAAGCACAAATGCGGCGAAGACAAGCCCGACCCACGTCCGCAGGCAAGCGCTCACTTGAAAAAATGATGATCGACGAGCAGCGCGGCGAAAAGCGCCGCAAGATACGCGATCGAATAGCGGAAAGTGCGCCGTGCGAGCGCATCGCTGTAGCTGACGTAAAGGCGCACTGCGTAACCCAGGAATATTCCGTTCAAGACGATTGCGGCGGCGAGATAGATCCAGCCGCTCATGCCGTAGGCGAAAGGGAGCAGCGCCGATGCGAACAGAATCAGCGCGTAGAGCAGCACGTACAGCCGAGTGAAGCGGTGCCCGTGCGTGACCGGCAGCATCGGGAGTCCGGCCTTGGCGAAATCTTCGGTGCGATAGAGCGCGAGCGCCCAGAAATGCGGCGGGGTCCACGCGAAAATGATGAGGAACAGAAGCAGCGCCTCGGGGGCGACTTCGCCGTTGACGGCTGCCCAGCCGAGCACCGGCGGCATCGCCCCGGAGGCTCCGCCGATCACGATGTTCTGCGGCGTCATGGGCTTGAGCAAGATCGTGTAGACCACGGCGTAGCCGATGAAAGTGCCGAAGGTAAGCCACATGGTGAGGGGATTGACGAGGGCGTACAGCATCCACAGCCCGGTGCCGCCGACTGCGCCGGCGAACGCAAGCGTCTGAAGCGACGTGAGCTCCCCACGGGGCAAGGGCCTCGCCCGAGTGCGCGTCATGACCGCGTCGATCTTCTGCTCGACCAGGCAGTTCACCGCCGCCGCCGCGCCCGCCACAAGCCAGATGCCGATGGTCGCGGCGAGGAGAAGCTTCGGCGGCACCATGCCCGGAACGGCGAGGAACATGCCGATGACCGCGCAGAACACGATCAAGGACAGTACGCGCGGCTTGGTGAGGCTCAGGAACTGGCGCACGCGGAAGCGGGTGACGGTCGAAGCGAGCTGCATGAGGAAATTTTATCACGCTCGCCTTGCGGCTCTAACCGACGCGCGATGCCCTGAGCAGCCGCGCGAGGTCTTTCACCATCCCTTGTGCATCGGGATCGCCCGGGAATCGCAGCATCAGGTTGCCCAGCGGGTCCAAGAGGTAGATGTGATCGGAGGGGCCCCGCGCCGCAGGGAATTCAGCAAGGAACGCTCCGCCCGGCGCGCGCGCGACGCGCAGGCCCTCGTGGTCGCGCAAGAGCGCGGCATCGGGCGGCGCGGCGCCGGCGAGCAGCCACATTCGCTCGATTCGTTCCGCGTCCTTGCCCTGCGCGAGGCGCACCTGGCGCATATAAACGAGTTTTTTCCTGCAGCCTTCGGCGCAGGCGCCGGAGTCGATCTGCAGCAGCACCCATCTGCCGCGCAACTGCGAGAGCCGCAACGGCCTGCCGTCCAGGGTCCGCAGTTCGGGGTCCGAGATGGCACGGGCTTCGATCAGCTCGCCGTAATTCAGCCGCGACTGCGGCTGCCATACGAAGTAGGCGAGCCAGGCCGCGACCGTGGGTGCGGCGCAAAACGCGAGGATCGCAAACGCGATGCGCCTGCCGCGACGCCGGTCCTCAGTTGCGCCCGGAATCGGCTCGCTTGAAGCTGAGAGCGACATAGAGGAGGGCGGCAAGCGCCGCGAGCGAATACCACTGCAGCGCGTAGCTGCGATTCCGGTCCACGCCGGTATCGGGACGCTCCCATTCGCGCGCGAGGCCGTCCTGAGCGTCGCTCGTCTGCTCGATCACGAACGGCTGAAGCCCGAGCCCGAGCCGCTTCTCCTCCCGCTCCGGAACCAGGTTCTGGCGCAAGGGACCCGAAGCCGCTTCGGGGGCGAGCTCGATGAAGCGCCGGCTCGGCGCCACCGCGATGCCTTCGATCGTTTGCACGTCCTCCGGGGTCGGGACCGCAGGCAGCCTGGAACGCTCGCCGGCCGCGATCCAGCCGCGGTTGACGAGGACGTGGAGCCCCTCGCCGCCTTCGAGCTTCAGCGGTGTCAGCACGTGATAGCCGGCAGCGCCGTGCAGCACCTTGTTGTCGAGGAGGAGCGCCGCGCGCGCGACGAAACGCCCGCGTGCGCTGACGCGCCGGCGCTCGAGGGCGGAGGCG
>VBCJ01000273.1 GCA_005884335.1 Betaproteobacteria bacterium
GCGGCCAGTCCAAGCGCACCGTGAAGGCGCTCGCGCTGCGTGTCGGATTGTCGCTGACGCTGTTCCTGTTGCTCATGGCCGGTTACTACCTCGGCCTCATCCCGGGCAAAATCGGCTGAGACAAAAGAGCCGCATGCGAAGTGCGGCGCACCGGTTCCCTAAAGCCAGTACACGAAAATGAACAGGCCCAGCCACACGACATCGACGAAGTGCCAGTACCACGCGACCGCTTCGAACGCGAAATGGTTTTCGGGTCTGAAGTGGCCGGCGAGACAACGGGCGAGAATCACGGTCAGC
>VBCJ01000274.1 GCA_005884335.1 Betaproteobacteria bacterium
TGATCGCCGTCGGCGAGCTTCGAGACGCCCGCCGGCGTGCCGGTCGTGATGAGCACGCCGGGCCTGAGCGTGACCACATCCGAGAGAAAGCGAATGTGCTCGCGCAGGCCGCAGATCATGTCGCCGGTGTGCGCGCTCATGGCGAGCTTGTCGTTCTGCTCGACGCGGATCGCGAGGTTCTGCGGATCGTCGATCTCGTCGCGCGTCACGATCCACGGTCCGAGGCCGGTGAAGGTGTCGAAGCCTTTGCGGATGTTGCGGGTGTTCTGCCTGCCCCGCCCCCAGGGATCGCGCTGGCTGAAGTCCCAGCAAATCGTGTAGCCGAACACGTGGTCGAGCGCCTGGTCTTCGCTGACGTGGCGTGCCGTCTTTCCGATCACCGCGCACAGTTCGCATTCGAAATCCACGTCCTTGGATATTCTCGGAAGGATCACGGACCCGCCCGGGCCGATGATCGAGGACGCGGGCTTGAGAAAAAACTCCGCCATCAGCTCGTCCTTGGAGAGGTCCGAACGGTCGGATGAGCCCATTTTTTCCCGCATTTCCGCCTGGTGCGCCTTGTAGTTCGCGGCCGCCGCCCAGATCGCGGGCGGATCGAGGAGTGGCGCGAGCAGCCTCGCCTGAGCGAGCGGCAGGGACGAGCCCGTCTGCGTGGCGAAACGCGCCAACTTCATCGCCGCGGGCTCGTTCGCGAGTCGCTCGATCACTTCGAGCATGGTGTAGCCCGGCTTCAGATGGCCCGCTTTCATGAGCGCATCGCCGATCGGATAGAGCTTTTCTCCGACCACGGCCCCCGCGAGGCCCTCGTTGTAATGGCAGATCTTCATCGCATCTCCCTCGATTTCCGAAAGCAAGCTCAGTCGAGCTTCACGCCCGACGCCCTGACGACCCGCTCCCAGGCGCGAGTGTCCGAGCGCACCAGCTCCGCGAACGCCTGCACCGATCCGCCGATCGGTTCGATGCCCGAATCGAGCAGGCGTTTCTTCGTCTTCGGCTCGTCGATCACCGCCTGCATTCTTGCATTGAGCAGGCGCACGATCTCGAGGCTCGTGCCCTTGGGCGCGAAAATTCCGAACCAGGTCGTCATCTCGTAGCCGGGCAGTCCGGCCTCGGCGGAGGTCGGCACCTGGGGCAAAGCTGCAAGACGCGCCTTGGAGGCCGCCGCGAGCGCCTTGAGCGCGCCCGTCTTCAGGTGCGCCTGCACGGGCGAGAGGCCCACCGAGAGCATCTGCACGCGGCCCGCGACGAGATCGGTGAGAGCCGGCCCGGTGCCTTTGTAGGGAACGTGCACCATCTGCACGCCCGCGAGCCGCGCGAAGTGATCGGCGGCCAGATGCGTGGTGCTTCCGGGACCCGCCGACGCGTAGTTCATCTTTCCCGGATGCGCCTTGACGAGCGCGATGAACTCCCGCAGGTCGTTCACCGGGAGCGCCCCGGGCACGACCAGAAGCTGCGGCGCGCCGGCGACGTTGAAGACCGGAACGATGTCGTTCAGCGGATCGAACGGCAGCGAGCCGTAGAGAAATGGCGTGATGACGACGTTTCCGCCGGCGACGAGGAGCAGCGTATAGCCGTCGGGGGGCGATTTCGCCACGTGCTCGATCGCGAGATTGCCAGTCGCGCCCGCCTTGTTCTCGACCACGACCTGCGCCCCGAGCTGGACCGCAAGGCCTTCGGCGGACATGCGCGCGAGGGTGTCGGTGATGCCGCCGGGGGCGGTGCCCGCCACGAGGCGAATCGGCCTCGCGGGATACCCCGGGGACTGCGCGAACGCGGCCCCGAGAGTGAGCGCGCCGGCGAGAAGCACGGCGAGCCGGACGGCGCCAATCGGTTTCTCTTTCATTGCGCTGGGAAAGGATTGATTTTCCTGTAACGGTAGCACAGGTTTTCGTGTCGGGGACGCTTCATGATCGTTCCCGTTGAACTTCCCGTACGGCGGGAGTAGCATGAATCGAACAACAACTCCAAGCGTGACAAGGGAGACTTGCCGGTCACTTGATGCGAAAGGAGTCCTTATGTGCTACGAGTTCGACGAGATGTACTGGAAAGCGCGCCAGGCCGACGAAGCACGCAGGAAGAAGGCGGCCGACGATAGCAAAGACAAGCCCTCCGCGCCCGCGAAGCCGGCCGCGCCCGAAGTGAAACCAAGGGAACCCGTCCCGGCTTAAAGTCCCCGCAGGTTTCTCCGCGCACCCCGACCCTGATGGGTCGGGGTGCGCGCTAGTTCAGCGTCCCGCGCGTGCCCCCGTCCCGGATGAAGCGGATGAGGTCTTCCTCCGCGAGCGGCGGCCGGCACAGATAGCCCTGGAATTCGTCGCAGCCCTCTTTGCGCAGCACGTCGAGCTGCTCGCGCAGCTCGACGCCCTCGGCGATCACGTTCATCTCCAGGCTGTGGGCCATCGCGATGACCGCCCGCGTGATGGCGACGTCGTCCCTGGAGTGCGGCAGGTCGCGCACAAAGCTCCTGTCCACCTTCAGGTTGTTGATCGGAAAGAGCTTGAGGTAGCCGAGCGACGAATAGCCGGTACCGAAGTCGTCGATGGTCAGGCGCACGCCCATCGCGCGCAGATTGCGCATGAGCTTCACCGCCTCGTCCGGATCCCGCATCACCATGCTTTCGGTGATTTCGAGCTCGAGGATGTCGGAGTCCGTCCCGGTGGACTTGAGGATTTCCGCGAGCTGAGGCACCAGCTGCTCCTCGCGGAACTGGCTTGCCGAAAGGTTGACCGCGATCGGCATCCGCGGCAGGCCGGCATCCTTCCAGGCCTTGGAGCGCTCGCACACCTCGCGCAGCGTCCACAGGCCGATCGGAATGATCAGTCCCGTTTCCTCGGCTAGCTGGATGAATTTCTCCGGAAGCAGCAGGCCCTTCTCGGGGTGCTGCCAGCGCAGCAGCGCTTCGACCCCCGTGATCGAGCCGGTCCTCATGTCGATCTTGGGCTGGTAGTACACGCGGAATTCGCCCCGCTCCAGGCCGTGCCGCAAGCCGGCCTCCAGCGCGAGCGTCTCCGGCGTATGCGATTGCAGCTCGGCGGAGTAGAAGCAGAATCGGTTGCGGCCCCGATCCTTGGCGCGGTACATGGCGATGTCCGCTCCTGCCAGCAGCGCCCTCGAGTCGCGGCCGTCGGCCGGATAGGTACAGATCCCGATGCTCAGCGTGACGTTGAGCTCGTGCCCGTCGATCTTGCGGAGCTCGGACACGGCCGCGAGCAGCTTTCGCGCGATCTCGGTCAGCGCGGCCGGGTCGCCCTGCTCTTCGACCAGCAGCACGAACTCGTCTCCGCCGAGGCGCGCGATGATGTCGCCCTCGCGCACGCAGCCTGCAGCGCGACGGGCCTCGCGTGACGCTCCGCCCTGGCGAGCGCATGCTGGAGCTCCTCGTTGAACAACACCCGGTTGGACAGGCCCGTGAGGTGGTCGTGCGTGGCCATCTGGCGCACGTTGCCCAGAGCCGATTGAAGCTCCTCGTTGCTCGAGCGCAGGCGCTGGCGCAAACCGCTGATTCTGCCGCCGATGACCGCGAACAGCGGCAGCACGGCGGCGAGCCCCGCCCACTGGAACCACTCGTGATAGACGTTTACCGTCTCCGGCTTGAAAAACATGAGCAGATTGATGACCGCCGCGTAGCCGGCGAGGATCTGCAGCGCGGTCTTGACGAACTCGCGGGTGGTGAAGTGAAATACGCCGAGAGTCAGCACGACCAGGCTCAGGTTGAGCACGACGGCGCGCCCCTGGTCGAAGCTGTAGACGGCGACCATCACCACGACGTTGCCGACGAAGACTTGCACCCAGGTCAGGCTGGGGTCGCTGAATTTCCGATTCAGGCCGGTACGAAACACCCCGTAGAGCCCAACGTTCACCGCGACCATCATCGCGACGAGGATCCAGGCGGGCTTCGGCGCGATCAGGTTGAATCTACTAGCGAGCCAAACCAGGGGAATGCAGGCCGCGTAGGCGGCCGACGCGAGCATGAAGCGGCGCAGCCGCGCCGCCTGCTCGGGATCCCCTCCCGCCATGGACAAGTACTTGATCACGGTCGATTCACCGGGTCGTCTCCCTGGCCTGACTTGAGCCGAGCGAGGCTCGCTCCGGCCTGGATCCCGAGCGTATCCTCGCCCAGGCGGTGCCGGAACCGTCCCCGCCGGCTCCGCAGGGTAGTCGGAATATCGCGTGTCCCTGTGTCTGAAAGGGGTCATGGGTCTCCTGGTATCCCGAAGCCCGCATGTTGAATGGCTCGCGCGATTCTAACGTACCCGGGGAAAAGAGAGGCAGTCGCGTTTGACTGCCGCGCCTCGATGCGGCACATTCCGCCCATGCGATTGGGCTACTTCACGATGCCGCTGCATCCGCCGTACCGCGATCCGGCGCAAACGCTGCAGGAGGACCGCGAGGCGATCGTCCTCGCGGACAGGCTTGGATTCCACGACGCCTTCG
>VBCJ01000275.1 GCA_005884335.1 Betaproteobacteria bacterium
CGCACGCCCCCAACCACATCGACCTCCGGACCTACACCTACGACCTGGACGGCAACCAGACCGGCTGGACTCACGACCAGAACGGCACACGGAGAACCATCACTTGGGACGACGAGAACCGCATCCAGAATATCGCCGACAACGGGCAGACGAAGGACTACAAGTACGACGATCAAGGGCAGAGGATGATCAAGCGCGGGCCGCAGGGGGAGACGGTGTACGTGAACCAGTTCTTCACCGACCGGCCTGGGGCGAACGGCACCAAGCACATCTACGCCGGCACCACGCGCATCGCCTCGAAGCTCCTGAGGCAGGACACGCCGAACTCGAACCCCAATGGCAACACCCCGTTCGAGAAGGACCTGTACTTCTACCACCCGGACCACATCGGGAGCACGAACTACGTCACCGACCTGAACGGCAAGCTCTACGAGCACCTGGAGTACTTCCCGTTCGGGGAGTCTTGGGTGGAAGAAAACTCCAACCAACAGAGGACGCCGTACTTGTTCACGGCGAAGGAGCTGGACGAGGAGACCGGGCTGTACTACTTCGGGGCGAGGTACTACGACCCACGCACGAGTGTGTGGCAGAGCGCGGATCCGGTGCTTACGAAGTATCTACCGAGCGTCAAAAATGGTGCGCAAGTACCGGGCGTCACCGGTGGCGTGTTCGAATCAAGCAACCTCGGGCTCTACACCTACAGCCACAACAATCCGGTCATTTATCGTGATCCGGATGGACGGTGGTCTTCAAAGGATATTCCGAGTTTGGGTTTTGAACCAGTTCATCAGAGGGCCATTCAAAACGTGCTTGGCAATCAAGTGAGCGCCCAAGGGATTCGCATCATGCAACAGCGACAAGTGGCAATGGATGAGAACCAATCTGCAGGTGTGCAGCACAGACACTCCATGATGGATTCTCGGGCTAGAGATGCTAAGGGAAAGCCACTTACGCGAGAACAACAGATTCAGCAGGCGGAGAGCTTCTTAAAATCGAGGTTGGAGTCCGCGAAGCAGGCTGAGCGCCCCGAAATCGCGATGTCAGATCTGGGTGACGCGATTCATACTGCTCAGGACGCGTCGTCGCCAAGCCATCGTGGATTCCAAGATTGGAACGCGCAAGGTACCGGTGCCGCGCACGTCTTAGCCGAGAAGAGCTATCCAGGTCAAGGTACTGGCGAGCGTACGGAGCTCGAGGGCGCTACTCAGTGGATGTACGACATTTCTACTGGGAAGGCGGAAATGCCAAATCAGTTCTATAACCCAAGAACGGGAGAGCTGAATCTGCCGGAGCGGTACCGAAGTCCGGCGCCGGCAGACCAGTGAGGAAGCCGTGAATTGGCGTAAGGCTGCTAGCCGGCTGGCTTGGGGGTCGCTCGTAATCGCTATTGTTGCGGTGAGTGGATGGTGGATTTCGGGGCGTTTACTGGACGGTTGGCTTTTTATGCTTTACCTGCCCGCGCTGGCCGTTACGATCTACCTCTCCGGGGGACCTCATGACATTAGTCCGGTCATAGGGTTCATTGCCCAAGTGATTCAAACTTTTTTGATGATTTATTTGATCGTCATCGGAGCCGGGGCTGTTTGGTACTTCCGACGGCGTGGAGCGAACCAGGCGAACCAGGGACAGACCACGCATTAAAAATCAGAATGCTGCTGCCGACGCCCGAGCCTTTGCGCTGGGCGTTGTTCATTGAGCTGGCCGCGCGCTCGGCGCGCGCTGCGTGATTACAAATGTAAACATCGAACTCCAATGACTGGGTCGCCGCTCCCGAAGGAGTGAGGTGATTGGAGAAATGAATGAAAAACTTTGCATTCGGCTTCTTGACGGCAGCGGTTGTTCTCCTTCTGGCTGTCTGGCTTGCCAGACACGAGATTATTAAATGGGCTTCGGTCGGCTATGAGGTGATCGATCGACCGGCCGTCTTGCTTACAAACATAGAGCTTCGGCAAAACGGCAAAGAAGTAGGAAAGATGGATAGAGGTGCGGTGGTTTTCGTCAAGGGCCGTGCCAAAGATTCACCCATGGAGTACTTTTCGGTTTCGCTAGGTTGGGAGAATCGCGGAATCGACGATAAGACGGTTTACCGCGTCCTTACAAAGGAGGAATCGGTTATGGTCGAAATGGTTCCGCTACGGTGAGTCAACCGGGACAGACCACTAATTAAGACGAGGAGACCGGGCTCTACTACTTCGGGGCGAGGTACTACGACCCGAGGACGAGTGTGTGGCAGTCGCCTGATCCGATACTGGAGAAGTATCTTCCGACTTTCAGAAAAGGCGGTGTCCTGTCCGCTCGTCCGGCGAGTGGATTTGAACCGAGAACAAATCGTTTTTCTGCGAATTAGCGACGCGAACGACAGCTATTTTTGTGCCGTCGTCCGATTTTCTTCCATTTTTCTGATTCCCCTTCTCGAATTTCTTGCTGACCCCTACGCGGGACGTGTTTAGCCCGGACGGTTGATCTGCCCTCCTGATTGCTTGCTTTTCGTCTTCCCTTTCGTCGTCACCTTCGCAAGTAGTAACCACTCAGTAGTCCATCCCAGGCTTCGAACCAATATTCGTGTCTGGGCGGTTGAGCGAAGCCAGCCTCCCCCGCCCAGGCTTCCGCCGGAGTGAGTCCGGCAAGATTCTGATGCGGCCTGACGTGGTTGTAAAAGAAGCGGAACTCGGCGAGGGCGCCGTTGAGCGTTTCGAACGAATCGACCGCGAGCCGATCGAGCCTCGCCTTGAGCGTGCCGAAGAAACGCTCGACCCGCCCGTTCTGCCAAGGGCAGCCGGGATCGGTTCTCTGGTGCCGGATGCCGAGGACCAACAGCGCGAAGCGAAACGTCCGCGAAACGAAGATGGGTTCGTTGTCCGTTCTGACCGCCTGGGACTTGCCGTAGCGGCGAATTGCCGCGATAAGCTTTGAAATCAATATCCAGCTCGACTTTGTTTCGAGCGCTTCCAGCCACAGCGCTGCGCGACTTGCATGCTCGAGGACGCCGAGCACGATCCGCGTCCTTCCATCCAGGGTGGCTTTGCCGGTGAGATCGAGCGCCCAGACGAGATTCTTCGGCACGGAGCGGGGCCTGGCGCGCCTGATGTCTTTGCGCACAACCTCGATTTCATATCGGTGCTGGCGGATCAGCTCCGCGACGAAGGTCTTGCCCACCGTCATGCGGCTCTTCGCCGCGAAGCGCCGGTTGAAGATGTCCGAGATGGCGCGGCAGCCGGCGAGAGGGAGGAGGGCTTTGAGGCGAATGATTTCCCGCCTGACCCATTCGGGCTTGGCCGGCGTGCGGGGAAAGGTTCGCGATGGCGGCCCCGCGCGCCGGTAGCCGAGCGGTTGCTGTCCGAATAAGCGTGAAGCAAAAGCGCGTGCCAAGGCGCGGAGCCACGCTGCGCGCCCGAGAAGGGTGACCAGCGAGTAAAGCCATACGAGTACGGTGAGCAGCATGCGGAGTGATCGTTGTTATTCTGACCAAGAATGCCAGGATCACGCCCTCTTGATCGTCCGCATCGTTTTTTCGGCCGTGCAAAAAGCGCGGCCTCGAACCTGCGGGTTTACCCTGTAAGTTTTTCGTAGGGGTTAACCCGATATTCGTTGTTTTTGGCGCGATGCTCGCGTCAAAAACAACGAATATCGGTCACCAAAAGAAACCAGAAACCAGCGTCCTGCAGCAAGCAAGGGGAACCGTGGGTATCCGCGGGAAGTGGCTGCGCGCCAAGCGCGGCGCATGGATTTGTGCGGCGGGCGCGTTCGCCGCCGCCGTGATCGTTGCGGTGTATGCCGCCGTGGTGCCCACGGGGCAGACGCTCCCGGCGGGTTCGAAGGCCACCCCATTCGCGCTGACGGTATTTTCCTCACCCAGTCTGCCCCCTGAAGTCCAGGCGCAGGAAGCGGCGACCGCGCCGCTCCTATTTGACCGCGACACGACGACGCAGCACGTCGCTTTCGACGTCTCGTCGGTGCAGGCCGCGTTCGAATCGCCCCAGAGCGTCAGCGCGATCAAGATCTTCGGCCCGGCGCCGTACCTGCTCAGCGTCAAGGCCGATGCAGGCGGCAGCTTCCAGAGCATCGCAGGTCTGGAGAACCTGAACCTGACGGCGCTTCCGGCCGCCTGGAACACGTTCACTGCCGCGGCCCCGGTCACCACCGGGAAGATTCTCTTGACGCTCACCCCGGCCACCGGCGGCAGCGCGAGCGGCCTGAACGAGGTGGAGCTCTGGACCACCGCGGCGCCGGTGACCGTGAAGAGCGGCGCGGCGCTGCTCGCGCAGTTGCTCGGGCCGACGCCGCCGCCGCAGGGCCGGGCCTACACGGCGCTCAACTCGAGCGCCACGCCGACGACGGCGGTGGTGACCCCGAACGACAACAGCCAGACCCTCGCCACCAACACCTTCAAGTTCACGCTCGATCGCGACCCGGCGCACTTCGTGCGCGTCTATCTCACCTATGAGCAGTTCGGGCAGGGGAGCCTGGTCTCGGTGCGGCGCCTCATCAACGCTTCGCAGCCCGCGACTTCGCAGGCCGGGGGCTCGCCGATCTTGCCCAACTCGGTCTGGAGCACGCAGGTGGAGCGCATCAACCCGGCGGTGCTGATTCGCGGCATCAATACCATCCAGTTCAAGGTGCTGTCCTCCTCGTTCACCAACGGCGGGTTCACGGTGCGCAACGTGCGCGTGGTGGGCGAGCTCGACGACGGCGCCAACACGATCGAGACGATCAGCGCCAACCAGCCCGATGCTCTGGGCAACAACCCGGTCGAGGCGCTCTACGACGGGGATCTTGCGACCGGCTGGCAGCCCTATCCGGCCGATCAGCCGATCGAGGCGGTGGCGCCCTCGGTGGAGTTCGTCTTCCGGCGCCCCACGCAGATGGAGGCGGTGTCGCTCTATCTCTCGGCGCCGATCGCGGGCCAGGTGCAGCTCTCGGTGAAGCAGGCCGGGGTCTGGTCGGACTTCCCCGCCGAGGCAGGGGTGGCCTTCGACACCGGCTGGAATACGATCAGCGTGCCGGCGACGGTGCCGCCGGAGAGCCGCGCGTACGAAGGCGCGCGGCTCACCTTCTCGGGCGGTTCGGGCTCGAGCGCCGAGGTGCGCGAGTTCCTCTTCGTCGGCTCGGGCGTGGGCGGACGCACCGTCCCGCCGAAGATCTTCATCGCCTTTCCGGACGCCGGGCAGTTCTACGGGCGCGTGGGCTACGTGCAGGGGTTCGTCGAGCCGTGGAACAACGGCTCGGGCAACGCGACCATGACCCTCGGGGGCCAAACGCTCGTTCAAGTCTCCGGCACGATCGACGGGGTGCGAAATAAAGACAACGTCGGCCTCGCGGCCCAAGCCGACAGCG
>VBCJ01000276.1 GCA_005884335.1 Betaproteobacteria bacterium
CTATTCGCGCATCCTCTCGCAGCTGAAACAGCCCGTGATCATCCACTGGCTGGGCGAAATGTTCGATCCGCAGCTGGCCGGCTACTGGGGTGAGAGGGACCACGGTCGTGCGATGGAGGTAGCCCTCGCGGTTATCGAAGCGAACCCGGCCAAGGTGGACGGCATCAAGATTTCGCTGCTCGATCGGCAAAGAGAAATCGATATGCGAAGACGCCTTCCGGAGCATGTGCGGATGTACACGGGCGACGACTTCAACTACGCCGAGCTGATCGAGGGCGACAGGCAAGGCCATTCGGACGCACTGCTCGGGATCTTCGATGCGATCGCCCCCGCCGCTTCTGCAGCGCTGGCCCACCTTGCGCAGGGCGATGCGAAAGGCTTCCGCGACATCCTCGCCCCGACCGTGCCACTCGCGCGCCACATCTTTGCCGCGCCGACGCGCTTCTACAAGACGGGCCTGGTGTTCCTCGCATGGCTGAACGGCCACCAAGAGCATTTCGTCATGATCGGAGGCCAGCAATCGGCGCGCTCGCTGGCGGATCTCTCCGAAACCTTCCGGCTCGCTGATGCCGCGGGATTACTGCGCGACCCCGGAGTCGCCGCAGCCAGGATGAAGCACCTGCTTGCGATGAACGGCGTTGGCGGATGACCCATCCGCCCGATCCCGATCTCCTTTCGCTCAACACCGCCACGGTGCGGGAAAAATGGAACCTGCGCCAGATGATCGAGGGCTGCGCGCGTCACCGCATCCGCGGCATTTCGCCCTGGCGCGACAAGCTCGCCGAGATGGGCGTGAAGGAGGCAGCCAGGGCAGTCCGCGGGAACGGCCTCACGGTGACGGGCCTTTGCCGCGGAGGCATGTTTCCGGCCGCAGACCGCAAGGCGCGCAAGGCGGCGATCGACGACAATCGGCGCGCGATCGACGATGCCGCCGCTCTCGAGGCAAGGTGCCTCGTGCTCGTGGTCGGGGGCCTGCCTCCCGGCTCGAAAGACCTTCCCGGGGCGCGTGCGATGGTGAGGGACGGCATCGGCGAAGTGCTCGATCACGCGCGCTCAGCGGGCGTCCCGCTCGCGATCGAGCCCTTACACCCGATGTACTGCGCCGACCGCGCCTGCGTGAACACCCTCGCTCAGGCGCTCGATCTGTGCGACGAGCTGGACCGCAATGGAAGCGGCGCGCTCGGTGTCGCGGTGGATGCCTACCACGTCTGGTGGGACCCCTTGCTCAAGACTCAAATCGAGCGCGCGGGCGAAAAACGCCTGCTTGCGTTCCATATCTGCGACTGGCTGGTGCCCACCACGGACCTGCTCACGGACCGGGGAATGATGGGCGACGGCGTGATCGATCTTCCGCTCATGCGTACGTGGATGGAGGAGGCCGGGTACCGCGGTTTCCACGAGGTCGAGATCCTGTCTTCGGGCAACTGGTGGCGGCGGGATCCGGACGAAGTACTCGTGACCTGCCGCATGCGGCACCAGACAGCCTGTTAGCATTCCAGGCAGGGCCACCCCGTTTGGCGGTGCCGGGGCCGGGAAGGTAAAATTGCCACCTCCCGGTTTCCCTTCCCCATCCAGCAACAGGACTGTCTCATGGACCGAAATCTCCTTTCCAAAACCGCCGCGGCCATGGTCGCAAGAGGCAAAGGGCTGCTCGCAGCCGACGAGTCCAGCGGCACATGCGAGAAGCGATTCAAGTCGGTTGGAGTCGAGTGCACGGAGGCCAACCGCCGTGCCTACCGCGATTTGCTGTTCACTACCAAAAGCATCGAGGAATTCGTAAGCGGGGTGATCCTGTTCGACGAAACCCTCCGCCAAAGCACGGTATCGGGCAACGAGCCGTTCCCGAGATACCTCGAGAAAAAGGGTGTCATCCCCGGCATCAAGGTGGACAAGGGCACGCACGACCTCGCGCTCTCTCCCGGAGAAAAGGTGACCGAGGGACTGGACGGCCTGCGTGGCCGGCTCGAGGACTATTTCGGGCTCGGTGCGCGCTTTGCCAAGTGGCGCGCGGTGATCACAATCGGTCCCGGGATCCCGAGCCACGCTTGCCTCTACGCCAACGCGCACGCGCTGGCGCGCTACTCGGCCCTGTGCCAGGAAGCCTCGATCGTTCCTATCGTCGAGCCCGAGGTGCTGCTTGACGGCGACCACACGATCGAACGCTGTTACGAGGCGACCGAGGCGACGCTCTCCGCGGTATTTGCGGCGCTGCGCGCCCACAACGTGTCGTTCGAGCACACCGTTCTCAAGGCTTCGATGGTCGTCTCGGGCAAGGACTGCCCGAAACAGGCCGGAGTCGAGCGCGTGGCAGAGGAAACGGTGCGCTGCCTGAAGCGCACCGTGCCCGCGGCCCTGCCCGGTGTCGTGTTTCTCTCGGGTGGTCAAAGCGATGAGGCTGCGACGGCACACCTCAACGAGATGGCGAGAATGCCGGGACTGCCCTGGCCGCTCACGTTCTCCTTCAGCCGCGCGCTGCAGAATCCGTGCCTGAAGTCTTGGCGCGGGCAGTCGGGCAACGTCGCAGCCGCTCAGCGGGCGTTCTATCACCGGGCCCGCATGAACGGGCTCGCGGCTCAAGGAAAATACCGTCCGGAGCTGGAGAAACAGGCGGCATAGGGAATGGCGTTCCCGCTCTACCAGTCGAACCTCAAGAGCCTGAAGCTGCTCGGCCGGGGCAAGGTCCGCGATATGTACGCGGTGGACGGCGACCGCTTGCTCATTGTCACCAGCGATCGGCTTTCTGCCTTCGATGTCGTCCTTCCCGATCCGATACCTGACAAGGGGCGGGTGCTGAACGAAATGTCCAATTTCTGGTTCAGGAGGCTCGGACACATCGTTCCCAACCATCTCGACGGCGCC